>JBFYWX010000447.1:0-7727 GCA_041310825.1 Desulfobacteraceae bacterium
GCCGCGCTGCTCGAAAATTGGACCGTAGATGAAACCGTCAATTAAGATCGCGGTCCCGCCCCGGCGGGACTCCCCCTTCCACGTGGGAGCGGCATCTCTTGACCGCCGTAGCCAGCGGCAAAGGCTGGTTGCCGCGATCGAATCGCGGCTGGAAGCCGCTCCCACCAAATCTGGACTTACTTGCGGATGAAGCGCTGCCGCAGGCGGCGTACAACGCTATAAGCGGCAGCTGCAAAAAACGCCTTCCGGTTGCGTCATACGCCCAAGTTCAAGGCGTTCGAACCTCGCGGAGCGAGGCATACTCATGTACGCCGCAGCGAAGGTGAGGTGAAGAACAACGCCGAAATTGGGCTTATGACGCAACCGGACGTTAGAGTTTGGCGATCAGATGCTTGATCTTCTTCTTCGCCGCGATCAGCTCGGCGTTGGTCGCGCGCAGGCGGATCGACATGTACTCCGCGAAGATGCGGTAGAGCAGCAGCAGGAAATCGAGCTTCTCTTCTTCGGGGGTCCTGGAGCTGATCCGGCCGGCGGCGGCGGTGTCCACCGCGAGGCAGATGGTCTTGCCCACGGCCTTGGTGGTGGCCGAGCGGTCCATGCTGTCGACGATGCGCATCTCCCCGAAGATGTCGCCCTTCTTGTCGATGACGCCGATCTCGAGCCCCTCTTTGACGACCCGGACCTTGCCGGCGAGCAGAAAGTAGAGCCAGGGGTCGACATCGCCCTCGCGAATGATGGCCTCCCCGTCCTCGTACTCACGGATTTTGCTCAATTTCAAGAGCTTGCCGAGGCTTTTGGTCTCGAAATTCTTCAGAGCGGAGATGCCCATCAACTTCTGAATGTTTTCGATGTTGTCCTTGAGGTATTTCGACTCGATCATCGGATCCTCCCGCTGCGCGCCGCCCCTTCCGGCGTCGATGGGGGCGGCGGCGTATGGGTGGAATTTTACACCGGAGAGGGTGAAAGCGCAAGCCGCGGCGGGGCGATTGCGTTGCCGCCGCAAAGCGTTCTCAGCACTCTTTTTCCAGGCAGTCCTTGGAGAGCGCTTCGTCGAAGAGCACCGGGTAGCGTCCGTCGAAACAGGCCTTGCAGAACCGGCGCTCCGGCTCGGCCACACCCGTCGAAGCCAGGAGCCCGGGGATGGTGAGGTAGTGCAGGGTGTCGAGCCCGAGCAGGCGGCAGATCTCGGCCTCGGACTTGCCGGCCGCGATCAGCTCGCCGCGGGTCGAAAAATCGATGCCGTAGTGGCAGGGAAAGCGGTGGGGGGGGCCGGCGATGCGCATGTGCACGCGCCGCACCCCCAGCTCGCGCAGCGCCTTGACCCGGGTCTTGACCGTGGTGCCGCGGATGATCGAATCGTCGATGATGATGATTTCCTTGCCTTTCAGGAGTTCCTTCACCGGGTTGAGCTTCACCCGCACCCCGAAATCGCGCATGCTTTGAGTGGGCTGGATGAAGGTCCGGCCGACATAGTGGTTGCGGATCATCCCCAGCTCGAAGGGGATTCCGGACTCCTCGGTGTAACCGATGGCGGCATAAGTCCCGGAGTCCGGGAAGGGCATGACGAAATCGGCCGAGACCGGCGCCTCCCGCGCAAGCTGGCGGCCCTGAGCCTTGCGCACGAGGTAGACGTTCTGGCCGTCGATCGTGCTGTCCGGGCGCGCGAAATAGATGAGCTCGAAAATACAGAGCGCCCGGCGGGGGGCCGGCGGCGTTTTAATGCTGCGCAGCCCCTCGTGGGTAATGATCACGATCTCGCCGGGCTCGATCTCGCGCACGAACTGCGCCTCCACCAGGTCCAGCGCGCAGCTCTCCGAGGCCAGCACATGGTAGCCGTTCAAGCGGCCGAGGCAAAGCGGGCGGAAGCCGTGAGGGTCGCGGATGCCGATCACCTCCCCGCGGCTGGTGAGCATGACAAAGGAAAAGGCCCCCTCCAGCCGGGCGACCGAGCGGACCAGGGCCTCCTCGAACCCGTGCATAAGGTTTTTGACGAACAGGTGCAGGAACACCTCGCTGTCCATCGTGGACTGGAAGATGGAGCCGGCCTGCTCGAGCTCCTCCTTGAGGCGGGGGGCATTGGTGATGTTGCCGTTGTGGCCCACCGCGTAGGACTTGTTACGGTGCCGGACGATGAAGGGCTGGGCGTTGGTCAGAATCGAGCTGCCGGTGGTGGAGTAGCGCACGTGCCCGATGGCACAGCAGCCTTCGAGCTCTTCCAGGTGGTTCACGTCGAAGACATCGTGCACAAGCCCCATGCCCTTGTGCGCCACGATGGCCTCGTCGCGGGCGACGGCGATGCCCGCGCTCTCCTGCCCCCGGTGCTGCAGGGCGTAGAGGCCGAAGTAGGTCATGGCCGCCGCCTCCGGATGCCGGCAGATACCGAAAATCCCGCAGGCTTCCTTCGGCTTGTCGGAAATATCGTACGACCTCAGATGGGTGATCGACATGGCATTTTCCTTTAAATGGATCAGCGACGGGCTGACGGGAGACCGCTCGACCCTCATTCCAACGGAAAATTCTCCTCCAGGTTCCACACCCCGCAGGGACAGGCCCCGGCGCAGAACCCGCAGCCGATGCACAAGCGCTCATCGACAACGTACTCGTAGGTGCCGGAGAGCTCCCGGCGGCTGATCGCCCCCGGGGGGCAGACCGCCACACAGACCCCGCAATCGCGGCAGGCCCCGCAGGAGAGGCACTGGGAGCCGCACTGGGCGAGGTCGCCGAAGGCGACGATGCGCGGGTCGAAATACTCCAGCGTCACCCGCCGCTTCTCGATCATCTGACGCCGGAAGGGCGCCGGGGTACGTCCGTCGGACTCGTCGCAGATGAGCTGCGCCACCCGGCGCCCGGCCCCGATCGCTTCGGTGAGAAGTCCGGGTTTCACCAGGTCCCCGATCGCGAACACCTTCGGGTCGCTCGTGCGGTACTCCGCGCTCACCTTGACGAAGCCGCGCTCGACCGCGATCCCCTCGGGCAGAAAGGAGAGATCGGGCGCCTCGCCGATGGAGACGACCACCGTGTCGGCGGGGATCTCCTCGCCGTCGGAGAGTCTCACGCCACTGGCGGTGATTTCGGCTGTGGCCACAGGCCAGCGGAACTTAGCGCCGATTGCTTCGGCCGCGCGGCGCTCCTTGCCGAAGGAGGCCGGCGCCTGGACGTCGAGGAGGGTGATCTCCGCGGCCCCCAGCCGGCGAGCCTCGGTGGCGACGTCGCAGCCGACGTTTCCGGCACCGATAATCACGACCCGCCGGCCGCAGGCGGCGGCCCCGGCCTTGGCGGCCTCCAGGAAATCGAGGGCGCTGACGGCGCGCTCGATGCCCGGCACCGGCAGCATGCGCGGCGTCTGCGCGCCGGTGGCCAGCACCAGGTAATCGAAGTCCTCGCGCAACCGGGCGGTCTCCTCCCGGCCGAGCGGCTGCTGGAGGTAAACGTGGGGAACGACCTCCTTCACACGCCCGAGTTCGGTGTCGATCACCTCGCGGGGGATGCGGCTGTCGGGGATCACGCGCGTGAACTTCCCCCCCAGGCGCCCCGCCCGCTCGTAGACCACGGCCTCGTGCCCGCGCAGCCGAAGCTGCCAGGCGACCGAGAGCCCCGCCGGGCCGCCGCCGATCACGGCGATGCGCTTGCCGCTGACGGGGGGCAGCTCGGGGAGCTTCGCGCGGAGGCTGGCCTGACCGATCCGGGTCGTGTCCACCGGCGCCAGCGCCGCCCCGGCGCGGGTGCAGGACTCCATGCAGAGATTCGGGCAGAGATAGCCGCACACGGCCGCCGGAAAGGGTGTGTAGGCCAGCGCCAGGTCGACGGCCTCCTCGACTCGCCCCTCGCGGATGAGCTGCCAGCGCCGCTGCACCGGGATCCCCGTCGGGCAGGAGGCCTCGCAGGGGGCGGCGTATTTCTGGTTTTCCCAGACCGGGATGAAGCGGCGCAGATCGCCGGTGACGATCAGCGGGATCACCCCGCGGTCGATCCCGCTCAAATCCCCGATCAGCCCGCCCCGGCCAAGCTCCGCATCCCAGACCTCGCGATGGAAGGCCGCCACGGCGCGCACCGCCCGACCGGCCTTTTCGTTGGGCCGGCGAGCCACCAGGAGCTGCCAGTCCCGCCGCTCGCTCAAGGGCTTGAGAAGCTCGGTCCGGCTGATCTTCTTGAGAAACGCCGTCAGGCGCACCGAAAGCCACTCCCAGTCGGAATCGCCGATCGGCGCGAGGCGCGCATCCGTCTGGCTGAAGCCCGCATGCGGGCCGCGGAAGAAGACCCGCCCCCCCACCATGCCGACAAGCGGCCGGTAGCCGAGGACATTGTCGGGCGCCTGCGCCGCGTGGCCGCAGATCACGGCCACCCCGCCCGCCATGAATTCGCCGAAGTAATCCCCGGCCGAGCCGAGCACCCAGAGCTCCGGCGGATCAAAGCGCGGGTTGTGCTTGGTCATGGTCATGCCGCGGGCGCCGATGTTCCCGCCCACGTAGATCCACCCCTGGGCCATGCCGTTGGCGACCCCGTTTCCGGCGTGGCCGTGAACGGTGATCTCGGCCCCGGCATTGAGCCAGCCGACATCGTCGGAGGCCGGGCCGAAGACCTCGATCCGGGTGGCGGGAAATCCCATCGCGCCCACGCGCTGGCCGGGGTGTCCCGTGATGCGCAGGGAGACCCCCTCCGCGTCGGCACGCCAGAGCCGGCCGCCGATGCCGTGCTGGCCGTAGGCCTCGATCTGCAGGCGGCGATGCCCCGCGGCCAACGCCGCCTGGATCTGCTCCTCGAGGACACGGGAGCTCACGCGCTCCCCGGCCGGCCGGCCGGAGATCACCAATGGGGGGGAAACGTGGCGTTGCCTGGGTTCGTTCATGTTTTTACTCCGGTCACCCGTCGGCCCGTCGGCCCGTCAGCCCGTCGGCGGTTTGCTTTGGACGGGCGACGGGCCGACCGGCTGACCGGCCGACCCTTTTCTATACAACGTACTTGATGCCCAACCGCTCCGCCGTGTGGTAGTCGTCGACCCCCAGCGCGTCGGACATGCCGATGGGCAGCGAGGTCGAACGGCCCAGGGGGGCGACGATTTTCTTGAGCTCGGTGTCGAACGACAGGAACACATCCACCACCCGCTGGGCCACGTCGTCCACGTTCAACCGGCGGTAAAGGCGCGGGTCCTGGGCGGTGATCCCCTTCGGGCACAGGCCGATGTTGCAGATGTTGCAGCGGTCCGTCTCCGAACCAAGACAGCCGGCGGCCGCCTGCATCATGTACTTGCCGGTCTGCACCCCGCTCGCCCCCAGCATGATCAGGGCGGCTGCGTTGGCGGCGAGGTTGCCGCTCTTGCCGATCCCGCCGCCCGCAAACAGCGGCAGCTGGTTCTGCATGCCGAGCTTGACCAGGGTGAGGTAGCCGTCGCGGATGTTGCTCGCGATGGGGTGCCCCATGTGGTTCATGGAGACGTTGTAGGCCGCCCCGGTGCCCCCGTCCTCGCCATCGATGGCAAGCCCCGCCGCATACGGGTTGCGGGTCAGGTTGTTCAGCACCGCGAGCGCGGTGGAGGTCCCGGAGATCTTAGGGTAGACCGGCACCCGGAACCCCCAGGCCATGCTCATCGACTGGATCATCTTGGCCACCGACTCCTCGATCGAGTACTTGGTCTGGTGGGTCGGCGGGCTGGGCAGGTTGACGCCGGGCGGCACCCCGCGGATGGCGGCGATCAGGCGGTTGACCTTGTACCACATGAGCAGGCCGCCGTCGCCGGGCTTGGCGCCCTGGCCGTACTTGATCTCGATGGCGCAGGGGTCTTCTTTCATTTCGGGCAGAGCGTGCAGGATCTCGTCCCAGCCGAAGTAGCCGCTGGCGATCTGCAAAATGACGTATTTCAAAAAGCGCGAGCGCAGGAGCCGCGGCGGGCAGCCCCCCTCCCCGGTGCACATGCGCACCGGCATCCCCAGTTCCTCGTTCAGGTAGGCCACCCCCATCTGCAGCCCCTCCCACATGGTCGGGGAGAGGGCCCCGAAGGACATGCCGCCGATGATGAGGGGATAGATTTCGCGCACCGGCGGGACCCACCCCTGCGCGCGCAGGTGCTTCAGGTTCTCCTCGGGCGGCAGCACCCGGCCGAGCAGCGTGCGCAGCTCGAACTCGTGGCGGCCGGCGTCGAGGGCCGGGTCCGTCAGCATGGAGATCCGCACGAATTTGATCCGGTCGAGCAGCACCCCGGGCGCGTTGCGCCGGCCGCCGCGCCGGCGCGGTTGGCCGCCGCGGTCGAGCTGGAAGCGCAGCTTGTCGGCCTCATCGGCCCGCGCCGGGGCGATGGCGTTGTTCGGGCAGACGAGGTTGCACATGGCGCAGCCCACACAGGCATAGGCCGGGTCGGTCTTCTGGCGGATGCCGTAGTAGGAGCGATAGACGGTGGCCGGGGGCTCCTGGAAGCCGACCGGCGGCTCGAGCAGCCGCTTACGGAAAACCCCGAGCTCGATCGCGTTGACGGGGCAGACGGCGGTGCACTTGCCGCAGAGGGTGCAGGCCTCTTTGTCCCACTGGATCTGCCAGCGCAGGTCCTTGACGCTCAGCGTGGAGGGGGTAATGGGTCTTTCTGGCTGCATAGGCGAACCTCCCGGCGGTCGGGGCCGACGACCGCCGTGTCGAGAAACATCGGTTGGAAATCACGGCTTTTGTCCCGCAGCGGGATGGCGGCGTCCAGGCCGCAGATCTCGGAGGAGAAGGCGAACATGCCCGGCTTGCCGCCGACCACTCCCGGCCGAAGCTTCTTGCGGTCCTGGACCATGAAGAGGCTGCCGTCCGGCAGGCTTCCGATGACGCAGTTGGGCCCGTCGATGATGAGCGGCCGGCAGGTCTGCTTCAGGTGCCGCAGGAGTTCGGCATCCGGGTGGGCCGCCAGGTCCTGGTCCTGGAGCGGGGTGATCAGGTGCTTGTAGGCCTCGATGCCGAATCCCAGTGTCGTCGTCAGGTAGTGCAGGATGTGGGTGAACACCTCCGAGTCCGAGTTGTAGCCCATGTAGCCGGGAAAGCCGCGCGACTCGAGAAAGGTCCGAATCGGGATGAAGGCCGTGTTCTCGCCGTTGGTCATGCTGGCGAAGCCCTGGATGAAGAAGGGGTGACAGGCGTAGAGGTTGATGGCATAGTTCGTGTTCTGCCGCCCCTGCGCCATGATCACCCGCGCCCGCAGCTCCTTGCGGTCGAGCGTCAGGTGGTTCGCCACCGCGATGGGGTCTCCGATCTCCTTGATCATGATCGCATCCGGCCAGAAGGAAAAGACGATCATGTCCTCCTTCGCCTCGCCCATCGCGCGCAACTGCAGCCGGATGCTCATCAGCCGGAACTGAAGCTCGTCTGGCGACAGCCCCTCCCACTCCTCGGGGTACTCGTAGGCACGGATCAGGTACACGTCGCGACGGGGCACGCCGGAGGGCGGGGTCTTCGGCACCTTGATCGTGATCTTGTATTTGGTCATGAACCCGATGTCCATCATAAAGGCGTCCAGCCGCTTCAGCCCCTCGTCGCTGAAAATGCCCGAGAGGATCGGAGCCTCCTTCATGTCTTCGAACGGGCCGCTCAGGTCCCTCAGGAAAAGCCCGACCCCGGAGCCGTCATGGCCTTCGCGCATGACGTTCAGGGCCTCG
This sequence comes from Desulfobacteraceae bacterium, assembly GCA_041310825.1. Classification (GTDB taxonomy): domain Bacteria; phylum Desulfobacterota; class Desulfobacteria; order Desulfobacterales; family SpSt-501; genus SpSt-501. The sequence goes on from JBFYWX010000447.1 coordinate 7,620, forward strand.
ATGGCCACCATCGGGGAGAGGGGCTCATGGCTCGTGATGGCAAACAGGCGACACATGGGGTTCTCCTTCGTTCAGCTTATAATGCCGGTCGGAGGCGCGGGCACGCCC
>JBFYWX010000457.1:0-2783 GCA_041310825.1 Desulfobacteraceae bacterium
AGCGGAAGATCATGACGGCGTTGCGGCCGCTCTGGCGGACGAAGGTGTACATGTACTCCACGTTGACGCCGGCCTCGGCCACCGCCACGCGGATGCGGTGCAGGCCGCAGGTCCGGTCCGCCTGCGTGAACGAAAAACGGGACGTGACCGTGGCCCATAAACGGGCATGTATCCACATGCCGACCAGGGCATGAATGCAACAAGCGGCAGCGCGTCCGCGCTGCCGCTTGTTTTGAGTAATGATGCTAAAGTGAACAGCCGCCCGCGTGAGCGGGCGGCTGTTCACTTTACGCGCTCGGCCTTGAGGATCATGACGGTCTCGACCGGAACATCCTGGTGGCCGCCGCTGCGGCCGGTCTTGACCTTGGTGATGGCGTTCACGACCTCCATGCCCTCCGCCACCTGGCCGAAGACGGCATAGCCCCAGCCCTGGGGGGTCTTGTTCTTGTGGTCGAGGAAGTCGTTGTCGACCGTGTTGATGAAGAACTGGGCCGTGGCGCTGTCCACCACCTGCGTGCGGGCCATGGCGATCGTGCCGCGCAGGTTTTTGAGCCCGTTGTCCGCCTCGTTCTTGATCGGGGCCCGGGTGGGTTTATCCTTCATGGCGGCACTCATGCCGCCGCCCTGGATCATGAAGTTGGGGATGACGCGGTGAAAGAGGGTGTTGTCGTAGTGGCCGGCATCCACGTACTCGAGGAAGTTCTTGACTGTCTTGGGGGCCTTGTCCGGGTAGAGCTCGATCACGATGCGGCCCTTGTCGGTCGCCAAGGCGACTTTGGGTGTTTCGCCGGCCGCCGCCGGTGTCACGGCGGTCAGGACACTCAACGCTGAAATCCATGCAAATTTCATTGGGTCGTCTCCCTTTCTGAAAGTGGGCGATCGGGCAACCAAGCACGGATCGACCGCCCGAGTCAACACATTTTCCGCGTAGTGCCTTTGCGCCGTTTCTGCACGCTCAGGGCCACGAATGTCAAGGCCAGGAGGGGCAGGACAAAGTACCCCATTGTGGCGCTGAACACGGGCAGGGCGTCGTGTTCGGTCGCCCGCATGAGCAGGTAGGCGGTGTAGGCGCCATAGGCCGCGATGAAGACCCACCCCTCCCAGCGTGCGATGCAGTATCCCGTGAAAAAGACCGGGAGGCAGGCGATCGCGACTGCGATCATCACGGCCATGTCGAAATTCAACAGCGAGGGGGCGATGGTGAGCCCGCCGGGGCTTACCACCGCGCTGATGCCGATGATCCCCAGGATGTTGAAGATGTTGCTTCCGACGGCGTTGCCGATGGCGATGTCGCGCTCCCTGCGGAACGCGGCAACGACCGAGGTGGCGACCTCCGGCAGCGAAGTGCCCGCGGCGACGACCGTGAGGCCGATCACGATGTCGCTTACGCCCACGGAGCGGGCCAGGAGAACGGCTCCGTCCACCAGCCAGCGCGAACCCAAGACCAGCAGCGCCAGTCCGGAGGCCGCGAGCAACGCCTGCCGGGCGACACGACCGGCCTTTCCCGTTGCGGCCGGCGAGGCCGGCAGGTCCAAAGCGGATGCGGCGCCGGTTTCCACCCTTTCCCGGCGCCCGATGCGAAGTGACCATCCCGTGTACGCGACGAGCCCGGCCAAGAGCACGGCGCCGCTGCCTGCGCCCAAGCGGCCGTCGAGCGCCATCAGCATCAACAGGAGCGACACCCCGATCATGATCGGAACATCCAGTCGCACCAATTGCCGGCGGACCCCGAGGGGCAGGATTGCCGCACAGATTCCCAAAATGAAAAGCACATTGAAAATGTTGCTTCCGACCACGTTGGAAACGGCGATCTCACTGTTGCCGTCCAGGCCGGCCCGCAGACTCACGGCAAGTTCGGGGGCGCCGGTCCCATAAGCTACGACGGTCAGACCGACGGCAAGGGGCGGGATCCCGGCGATGGCGGCCAGCCGCGAGGCCCCGCGCACCATCATCCCCGCTCCTGCAATGAGCAGCAGGAATCCTGAGACCAACATTGCAATGTCAACCAACTCCACGCGATCAATCCTTAAAGCTAGTGATGCGGAAAATTCCATAACAGCTCAAATCACTTGCCGTCGGCAATGGCCGGTATAGTAAGCCCGTTCAGGGTGCGGTCAATGGGGATAGCCAAACGCCGGGTTGTGATCTATCATGAGATGTATTTGCAGCGGGTAGGAATGACATGAACGCAAATCAGATACCCCATAAGCTGGCCGAGGCGAAGGCGCGCGAGCAGCGGCGCCTCGATGCCGGCGCTGATCCGAAGGTGGCCGGCTGGCAATGTTTCCTGGAGGGAATGCTCACCCGGCTGGAGGGGTACCTGGCGCCGGGGAGACTCGTCACGTTTCAGTCCCTGACGCCCGAGGAAAACGACTTATTCACGGAAATGGGCCGCTCCCTCGACCTTCCGCCCGACGTCTGCGCGGTCTTCATCCCTCCCAGTGTGCTGCAAAGCATGCTCTTTGCCATGGATTCGGGGCCAGCCCCCGCGCGCCTGCTGAGTGATGCGGGCATTGTGCTCGCCAGCCGCTGCCGCGACTATTCCATCGTCCTCAACACGCTCTTCGCCCTGCCGCCCTATGCCGCCGGGATCGACGTCTACGAGGAGGGCCGGCTGCTCGCCGGCTACAGCTACCGCACCATCGCGGAGTGCCGGGAGAATCTGCCCCGGGTCATCCGCACCTATCTCAACCGGGTGTCGCAAAACGACACCTGAGGCCGCGGTCCGGCCTTGTGCGGCTTCTGGTGCCGTTCATTCCGCCGTCGGAGGGACGGCGCTTACA
>JBFYWX010000470.1:0-4043 GCA_041310825.1 Desulfobacteraceae bacterium
CTAAAGTCCCGCTGCCGCCGGCCGATACCTGTCCAAGGGGCTGCGCCGGGTGGGGCGGCGCCTATTTAGGGGGGCGGGATGAGGTTAATAACGCGTTCGGACTTTGACGGCTCGGTCTGCGCGGCCCTGCTGCTGGAGTTGGGACTCATCGACGACATCCTCTTCGTCCACCCCAAGGATCTCCAGGACCACAAGATCCCGGTCGGAGATCAGGATATCCTCGCCAACGTGCCTTATGTCCCCGGCTGCGGTTTGTGGTTCGACCACCATTCGAGCGAATGCGAACGCCTGCAATTGAAGGAGGGCTTCGCGGGGATGAGCGTGGCGGCCCCGAGCGCGGCCCAGGTGGTCTTCGGCTACTTTCACGGCCGACCACCGTACGACGGTCGCCTCAAGCGCCACGCGCCCCTGGTGGAAATGGCCGGGATCGTCGACGGCGCGCAGTTCGACCGGCAGGACGTCCTTGATCCCCAGGGGCTCGCCCTCTTGGCGTTCATATCCGACCCGCGCACCGGCCTGGGGCGCAAGCGCACGTTTCGGATCAGCAACCTGGACCTGATGAAGCGCCTGCCGCAGCTGATGCGCTCCCTGAGTGTCGAGGAGATCCTCGCCCTGCCCGATTTCCGGGAACGGGCCGATTTCTACCGGGCCGAGAATGCGCGCTACCGGGAACTGCTTGCCCACCGCAGCCGCGTCGAGGGGGACGCGATCCTGATCGATTTCCGCGGGGTCGAGGACATGCCGGTCGGAAATCGCTTTCTGGAGTACGTGCTCCATCCCGGGCAGAACATCTCGATCCGGGTGGCCGACGGGTTGCGACGGCAGTTTGCGATGATATCCGCCGGGCACAGCATTTTCAACCGCACCTCCCGGGTGGACGTGGGGGCGCTCATGCTGCGCTACGGCGGGGGCGGCCATGCGCGGGTGGGGACCTGTCAGATCGCCTACGCCGACGTAGACCGGGTGGCGAGCGAGCTGCTGGCGGTGGTTCACGCCGCCGCTACCCGCTGAAGTCCTCCAAAAAATTCCAGAAGAAAGCTTCCAGCCCGAGGTGCGGCAGCGGCTGGTGCGGAACCAACCCCTCAGTGTAACCCCGTCTCAGGAATTTCCCCAGTGCCTCGGCGTTGCGGGTGACGATGTGCACCGGCACGGAAGACGACCGGTCCCCTCCGGCCGCCGGCCCGGGGGGCTGGTGGTCGCCTATGATGACAATGAGCTCGTTCCCACCGATGCGCTGCTTGATGAACTCCCTCAGCACGGCCCACTCGTAGCGGATGGCGGTGCTGTAAGCTTCCGAGAGCGTGTCGGGGTCGAACCACGCGCCCGGGAGCGTCTGCGGGGGGAGCGAATGGAAGAGGCTCCCGTCGCCGATGGTCCGCCAATCCTCCACGTAAGGGGCATGGACCTCGAAACCGGTGTGACTGCTCACCAGGATGAATTCGACGAAGAGCGGCCGGGTCTCCCCCTGGATCGCGGTGTGCCAGATCCAATCGAGGACGAACTGGTCGGGCATGGGGGCAAAGGCGAAGCGTGGGCCACGATAGTCGAAACCCGGTGCGATGACGGTTGTTTCGTAGCGGTAGAACTCCCCGGACGGCCAAGGCCAGAGTGTTCCGGGCATGGCGCGCAGCGTTCGGTAACCGGCCCGGTTGAAATACGCGGCGAGCGGGATGAGATCGGATGCCAGCAGCAGGTCATGGCGGATCTGGCTCTCCACGCGCACACCGCTCGCCAGGGTGGCGTGGGTCAGCCAGGAGCCGCCGCCGATGGTCGGAGCGTCGAGGAAGTGGGAGCACATCCGGAACCCGGCTGCGCCGAGCTCGTCCTCGGCGGTTTCTATCGCCGGCAGGATGCGCTCGGCGTGGGCCGGGTGGGAGAAGACGGCCCAGCCGTAGGACTCGACCACAAAGAGCAGCACCGGGGCGCCGCCGAGCCGCATGAGATCCGTCGGCTGAGCGGAGGCCCGGTCCCGCGCGGCTGCGATGGCGGCAAGATCCTGCCGACGCACCCCGTCGAGGTCGAGCAGGAAACGCAGCTCCGCGATCAGCCGCGGCAAGGTGGGGGCCGCCACGACGGGGGCGTTCAGCTGCAGGCCCACCAGGGTTGCAAGGATGATTGCCCCGGCGGTCAGACGTTTCGCGAATACCGGCAATGCCGGCGCGGCGAGGAAAGCGTGCAGGGCGCCGATACTCCGCCACGCGCCCCATGCGAGGGCCGTTGCGGAAAGGGCCAAACCCGCCAGGGCCAGCGTCAAGCGTGCGGGCGATAAAAGCGTCCGGGCCAGGAACACCAGGTCCGGCAGCCGGGGGGTATCCATAGCGAGGTTGAGGGGGCGGTAGAACATGGTCGACATAAACGCATCCGCTGTCCGGAAGAGGCCGAAAAAGAGGATCAGACCGGTGAGAGGGGCGTAAAACAAGGGGTGAAACGGCATCCCTCCCCGGACCAGGAGGCAGAGGCCCGCTGCGATTGCCATGAGCTCCGGGGAGGGCGGCAGCAGCCGGGTCCATGCGAAACCGGCGGGCAGGATATCGGCGTTCAGGACGGCGTTCAGAAAAATGAGCCCCGCCGCCGCCCGCAGGCCGGGAAGCCGCCCTCCGGCCGTACCCCATGCGGCTGCGGATCTTTGTCCGGGCCGGTAGCTCATCCCGCAAGACTCTCCAGAAAGAGGCAGGCCTCGTCCATGCTTTCCTCCCAAGTGGGCCAGGCCAGGTGGGTCGCATAGGCGGATCGACCCATCCGCTCCAGGAGCCCTCGCTCCGACCGGCAGGTTTCGATAAGACGGCCGACCGCCGGGAGATCCCCCGGCGCCACGAGCCACCCGTTCTCCCCGTGGCGCACGAAGTCGCCGGCCCCGCCGCGCGTCGAACCCATCACCGGCAGCCCGTATCCCATGGCTTCGAGCGCGGCGATCCCGAAGCCCTCGTGGGCAAAGGGCATGGCGAACACCTGACATCTTTGAAAGAGACCCCGCAGGGCCTCGGCCTCCAGGCGGCCTAAAAACCGGACCGCGGAGGAAAGCTTCCGGCGGTCGACAAGCCGTTGAACCCGACGCATGCAGCCGGAGTCGACGTTCGTGTCACCCGCAACCGTCAGGCGCCATCCGGAGAGGGAAACCCGCCCCAACGCCCGGATTAAGGGTTCCAGCCCCTTCACGGGAGAGATGTTGCCGACGAAGAGCAGCTCGAGCGGTCCGCTGCGGCCGGCCCGCACGGCAATCGCTTCGGGCGCGGGCAGGCGGCCGAGGCGGCTGCCGGAGGGCCGAATGACGCGGTGCGGCCGACCGTTCCGCACCAGGCCCAGGGCCTCGCGGCGCGTGGCGGAGCTGTTGAATAACAAGGCGTCCACACTCGCAAGGTAGGCCGTTTCCACGGCGCGGAAAAAAATATTCGACCAGGCCCGATGAGTTTGACGGCAGAGCACCTGGTGCACGATCCCCACGATGGGCCCGCCGGTCGTCTTTTTCAGGCGGCGGTTCATGAATGCCAGGGACGGGTGGACGAGCTCATCCTGGAGCACAAGGTCCCATCCGCCGGATAAAAGACGCCTGCTCAACCCCGGAGAAAGGTTCTCCGCCAGGCAGAGCGGGTAGGGCCTCCACGGCAGGCCGACCACCTGCACATGGTGGCCGCGGCGCTGCAGGGCTTCGACCAGGTAGCGATCGTACAGAAACCCGCCCGTCAGGGTCTCCAGGCTGCCGTAGATAATCAGGGCGATTCTCATGGCAGGCTGCGGGTGTAGGCGGCCCAGGCGGCCGCGTCCTCCCAGACGGTCACGCGCAGGACGCCTCCCCCCGGTGCCGGCAGCTTTTCGGCCAGGTCCCGGCACAGGACCCGGCACAGGTGTTCGATGCTGGGGTTGAGGCCGGCGAACTCGGGCAGTTCGTTCAATGTCCGGTCCCGGAAACGGCCGGCGGCCGCTGCGAGGACAGCCTTCAGGAGGTCGATGTCCACCAGAAACCCGTGGGCGTCGAGCTCGGAACCCGTCAGTCGGGCCTCCACGCGGTAGTGGTGGGAGTGCGGGTGGTTCTCCGTTCCGAAATC
>JBFYWX010000502.1:0-2833 GCA_041310825.1 Desulfobacteraceae bacterium
GAAATTGAGAAGATTTTGATCTCACCGCCCCTTGGGAATCGAACCGGTCGTGTTCGAGTCAACTCCTTGCGTTTTTTGTCACTGCGGGCGGATCAAAAATGCCGGTTTCTGGACGGACACTCGATGGTTTCGAGAAACGGCAACGCGCCCAGGTCAAGCAGAAAACCGCGCAGGTCGAGGAATTGACCGCTGGCCGAGAGGCGCAGGAGAAACCGGTTGGAGGCGTCCGCCAGGGAGTTGAGGTCGGGTGTTATTTCGCGCACGCTGATCCGATGGGCGCTGGCGAGTTCTTTGATCCGGCGGGGCACATCGGCCATCTCTTCGCGATTGAGCATGGTCTTGGCCGGCTTCGGCAGCGCCGAAACGGCCGGTGCCTTGGCTTTGGCAAACAAGCTGGTGAAAAGGGGAGATAGAACGCGCTGCTCGTCGATCCGCGATTTCAGGGCGATGATCTCGCGGTCGATCTCCGCCGAAAGCCGCTGGGCCGGCAGGATGACGAAGAGCACAAATGCCAGGATGCCGGCACCGCAGAGCACGAAGAGGACCATGCTCTGGGAAAAGCGGGGCAGGCCTATGTTGCCGGCTTTCATCGCTACACCAGCTCCATCTGGGCGGTGAATCGCATCACCGGTCGGTTGTCAAACGTTTCCAGGTTCTTGCGGGTAATCGCGGGCTGTTTGAAGAGGGGCGATGTTTTCAGCAGCATGAGGAAAGAGGCCAGTTCCGATTCCAGGTTCATGCGATCGCCCGAGATGATCCCGTCGAGTACCAACACCCGCTTGAACGCACCGGCCTTGGCGCCGGGGGGGGCGCGCTTTTCCCCCGCGGCGAGTTTGGCGTTCAGCGCGAGCAGCCGGACGTTGGGCGGGGTGATGTTGGCCATCTCGCCCAGGACCCCGACGCCGATGAAGTTGCTGCCGACGCCCTGCAGGCTTTGGTTCTGGGCGCGGATCTGTTCAACCAGCTTCAGGATGAGGGTGCGGTCCACGCGCACGTCGATCGAGCTCAGCTGGGTCTGGAGGGCGTTCTTTTGAAAGTTTTTCTCCCGGATCTCCTGCTCCTGGAAAAAGGCCGTGCCGGCCACTATCAGCGCCACCAGTGCGAACGCGGCGCCGATGGTGCGGTTGATGCGCCGGCTGGTGTCAAGCGTGTTCTTGTCCTTGTAGGTGTACAGAAAATTCGGGGTGAGGGCGTTCGATGCCAGGGCCATGCCCACGGCCGGGGCGTAGGCGCTCTGCTCGGCCACCGCTTCCGGCAGGGGTTTGAGCGCAGTCAGCTCCGCTCCGGGACCGAAGGGGTTGATGACCTCGATCGGAAGGTCCAGCTCGCTGCCGATGTAGTCCAGGATGCGGGGGTGGGGCCGCACCCCGCTGGAGACAAAAATTTTTTCGACGCGGGTGTTGTCGAAATTAAGGGAGAAGTGGCGGATGGTGCGCTCCACCTGCCGCACCATGCGCTCCAGCGCGGGGCGGATCATCTGAAACACGCGCTCCTCGCGCACGGCCGGCTGTTTGTCGTCGGGCGCGGCGGGGGCCCTGCCGTGAATCGGCCCGAAGAACATCCCCACGGCGATGTCCAACTCCTGCCTCAGCCGCGCTTTGATCGACTGAATGCGGTTCGGGTCGGAGGTGGGGGACTTGGACAGGGAGAGCTCGAGCCAGTTCTCCTCGATCTCTTTCTGGAGGGCATCGGCCATGGTGCGCATACCCGCCTTGATGCCGCGCGACAGCACCAGTCTGTCGTTCAAGAAGACGTCGATGCGTGACCAATCCCGCCCGATGTATAGGCAGGAGACGGCCGCGCCGTGGGAGCGCAGGCGGCCGGCGCAAAGCAGGGTCTGTACGGCGAAGGGGACGATGGAGATCCCTTTCAACGGGAACCCTGCCCCGGAAAAGAGGCTCTTGAAGTCCTCGACCTCCTGGCGCGGTGCGGTGACGGCCGTAACCGAGAACTTGGGGGCCCCGCCCTCTTCGGCTTCCCCGTGCACCTGGAAGTCGAAGATCGTATCCGCTTCCTTGAAGGCCGACAAACGCTGGTAGCTCCAGAACACCGAGTTGGCGATCTGTTTCGAGGGTACTTTCGGTATTTTGATGTGGCGGGTTTCCACCCGCGCCGAGGATATCGTGGCCCAGAGCTCGAGGTTGCGCTTATGCCCGCAGAACGTCATCAGCGCCGAGCGGAGGAAACGGGGAAATTCGGCGTGGGTTTTTGGGATCTTGGGATCAAGCTCGATGCGGGCATAGTCGAGCAGTTTGGTCTTGCCCTCCGAGACACGGTGGAGCATGACCAGCTTGATATCCTCGTGCCTCAGATCCACGCCGACGGTTATCGATTTTCGGGAGATCGAGACCGAGTCGCTTATAAAATTTTTGATCCGTGCGCCCGTCGACGGCGGAGACTCCACCCCGGCCGCGTTGTCCCCGGCCGGGGTTTCGTCGCGAATGATCTCCAGCAGCCTTTCGGTCGACGACAGCTCGTCCTGTTTAGCCAACCCCGCTCTCCTGCTTAAAGCGTCCTTCCACAAACGGCATCTACATCTACCGGCCCATGCCGGCGCGCGCGCTTCGCCATCCCCTGCGCAGCCGTACTGCGCCTGTGGTTGCGAAATCGCTGCGGCCATGGCCCGCGCCGCACGCCACCATTTCCGGCTGGACACTACCAAAAAGCTGAATAATAACCATATTAATTAATTCATAAAATAGCCCTAAAGTCAAGCCTGGGTTCGACAGTCACAGGCAAACGCTATAGAGAATAACAAAACAATTCGGGTGGTTGCGATTAGAGACCGATTCAGCGTGTGTCTATGGATTTAGGGGGTGGTTTCGAGCTTTAC
>JBFYWX010000503.1:0-4409 GCA_041310825.1 Desulfobacteraceae bacterium
TAAAAAGTTGGACAGAATTTAAATCTTTGTAAACACAATGCCAGTCTGGTTTTGCTGGGGCGTGTAAAAATATTGTACACAAAACACACACAATTTCATTGGTAAGAGACTAAAATTGGAAAACGGCGCACGGCGCACGGCATTGGATGACGGGAGGGGGGAAGGGGTGGCGGGGCGGATTCAGGTGGACGGCCGGCTGATCCCCGGGGGGAGCGAGCGGCTCCGGCGTCAGGTCGAGTTCATGCTGGAGGTGGACCGGCTTAAAGCCGTCCTGCGCCAGACGATTCTGACCGACCGCTCGCGGCAGGAGAATTCGGTCGAACACTCCTGGCACATCGCGCTCGCGGCCCTGGTGATGGGCGAGCATGCCGCAGAGAAAGAGCTCGACCTCGCCCGGGCCATCCGCATGATGCTGATCCACGATCTCGTCGAGATCGACGCGGGCGACACTTACTGTTATGACGACGCAGGCCGGCTGGACCAGGCCGAACGCGAGCGCAACGCTGCGGACCGTATCTTCGGGATACTTGCCCGAGGACCAGGCGGGTGATCTCAGGCGGCTGTGGGATGAGTTCGAGGCGCGGAAGACCCCCGAGGCCCGCTTCGCGCATGCGCTCGACCGGTTCCAGGCCTTCATGCACAACTACGTTACAGAAGGTGAGATCTGGCGCCGGCACGGGATCCGCCGCGGCCAGGTGGCGGCGCGCATGCAGCCGGTGGCCGACGGGGCGCCGGTGCTCTGGGAGTATGTCCAAACCCTGATCGATGCCGCCGTCGCAAAGGGGTATCTGGGTGAATAGAAGCGAATGCCTATAATGCCTATAATGCTCTAAAATGCCTATAATTGAGATAAGATAGAATTCATTGTAGAGCGAGAAGGCCAGATATGTCCGCCCGAATCGACCGCAACTACTATATGATCGACTCAATCCTTTCAATTATAGGCATTATAGGCATTTACAAATTTCACTCCGTCATCTCGGCGTTTCAATGACTTCCTCCCCCTCCCAACCTCTCATCCTGGCGCGCGGGCTGACGCGCAGTTACCCGGTCGGGGACGGGGCCGTGATCGGGATCAACGCGGTCGATCTCGCCATTCCCGCCGGGGAGATGGTGGTGCTCAAGGGCAACAGCGGTTCGGGCAAGAGCACTCTGCTCGCGCTGCTGGCCGGGATGGACCGGCCCACCGGGGGTGAGCTCACCGTGGCGGGCCACGCCCTTTCGACTCCCGCCGGGGTCGACCTCACCCGCTACCGGCGCGAGGTGGTGGGGATGGTGTTCCAGTCCTTCAACCTGTTGCCCACCCTGAGCGTGCTCGAGAACGTCTGTCTGCCGGCCCTTCTGGCGCAGAAGCCGGCCGAATCGGTCCGCTTAAAAGCGCTCGCGCTCCTGGAGTGGCTCGGCCTCACAAAGCGTCTGGCGCACATGCCGGCCCAGCTCTCGGGCGGGGAGATGCAACGCACCGCCATCGCCCGGGCCCTGATCAACGATCCGGCCCTCATTCTGGCGGACGAGCCCACGGGCAACCTCGACAGCCGCAACGGACGCATCGTCATCGACCTGCTGGCCCAGCTCAACCGGGAGTCCGGGCGGACGGTCGTGGTCGCCACCCACAGCAATCTGGCGGACGAGCTGGCGACGGTGTACCTCTGCCTGCGGGATGGCGCCCTCGCGGATCCTCCATGCCTCGGCTGACCTTTTTCCTGCGCATCTTCCTGTGGTTCAGCGTGCGGCACATACGCCGGCATCTGGCCCGGGCGCTGGTCGTGCTCTTCGGGATCGCCCTCGGCGCGGCCGTCTTCACCAGCGTGCGCCTGTCGGTGCACGCCTCGCTCCAGTCCTTCACGCGCAGCATGGACTTCTTCGCCGGGACGGCCGAAAAGGTCCTGGTGCGCCCCGGCGGCCATGTGCCCGAGAACGTGCTCCCCAGCCTGCTGGCCCACCCGGCGGTGAAGGGCTTCTCCCCGCTGCTAACCACCTACGTGCGGGTCGCGCCGGGAGCGGGCGGGGCTTTTCTCCTGGTCGGGATCGACCCCCTGCTCGATCAGCCCTTTCGCACCTGGCGGCTGCGTGGGACGCGGGAGGATACCGCGGAGCGCTGGCTCGACCTGATCCGGGAGCCGAAGACCGTGGTCCTGACCGAGCCGCTGGCGCGCGAGATCGGCACGGTCTCCGGCGCACGGGTCACACTCGACCACAGCCGCAACCGGGCCGAGTTCCGCGTGGCCGGGGTCCTGCTTCCCGAGGGGCTCGCCCTGGTCGAGGGCGGGCGGGTGGCCCTGACCGACATCGCCACCTTCCAGGAGTTCACGGGTCTTTTCGGGTTGTTGGATAGAATCGACATCCGCTTCAACGCCAAGACGACGCCGCAGGACATAGAGGATCTGGCCGGGAAGCTGCCCGAGGAGCTCGAGCTGCGGCCGCCCTCGGCCGCGCGGGACAGCGGCAGCGCCATGATCCGCGCCTACCAACTGAACCTCTCCGTGCTGAGCTTTGCCTCGCTCTTCGTCGGGATGTTCCTGGTCTACAGCCTGGTCGCCCTGAACGCCGCCGCGCGCCGCCGGGAGCTTGCCATCCTGCGCGCCCTGGGGGCCTCACCGCGCCTGCTCTTCAACCTATTTCTGGCCGAGGGGGCGCTCTTCGGCCTGTGCGGCTGGCTCCTCGCCATCCCGCTCGGCGCGCTCCTTGTGAAATACCTGCTGCACTCGGTCAGCCAGACCATCTCGACCCTTTTCGTGCGCGTGCACGTGGAGGGGCTGGTGCTGAGCCCGGCCGAGGTTTTCATCAGCTTTGCCGTGACCCTCTTCGTGGCGGTCGCGGCGGCCTTCCAGCCGGCGCGGGAGGCCATGGGGGTGGCACCCAAGGAGGCCATGGAGATCGCCCACAGCGGGGCTCCCCGCCGGCGGCAGGCCGGACGGCTGGCAGGCTGGGCGGCCGGGTGCCTGATCGCCTGTGTGCCCCTGGCGCTGATGCCGGGGATCTGCGGGGTGCCGCTTCCCGGCTACATCGCCATTCTCCTCCTCTTTGTGGGGTTTTCACTGACCGCACCCTGGATGCTCGCGAACCTGGGCCGGGCCCTCTCCCCGGTGCTGCGGCGGCTGGCCGGGATGCCGGCCTTCCTGGCCGCGCGCTATCTGCGTGACAGCGGCGCGCGCACCTCCATCTCGGTGGGGGCCCTGATCACGGCCGTCGCCCTTTTCACCGCGCTGGTCGTCATGATCCACAGCTTCCGGCAGACGGTGGAGCTCTGGGTGCGGCAGACGGTGAGCGGGGATCTCTTCGTCACGACCAAGCTGGGCCAGGTGAACCGCTTCCGGTTCCCCATCCCCGAGGAGATCACGGCCGCACTGCCCGCGCTTGCGGCCGATGCGGATCTCGTCCCCAGCCGGCGCTACCCCTTGACCTACGGCGATCTGCCCTACGAGTTCGAGGCCATGGGCATGGAGGAGTTCCTGAAGCACGGGGGCTTCGTCTGGCTGAAGGGCGATGCCGAGGCGCTCGGGCCGGTGCTCGTGAACGGGGAGGGGTTGCTCATTTCCGAGGTCTTCGCCTACCGCACGGGGCTCGGGCCGGGGGACACCTTCCGTGCCTGGATCGAAGGCTCGCGGGTCGAGCTGCCGGTCGCCGGGGTGATCCGCGACTATCGCACCGACGGGGGGGTGGTGTTCTACTCCTGGCGTCATTTCAAGGAGCGCTACCACGACCCCGGTTGGAGCGGGGTGCGCTTCTACTTCCGCGACCGCGGCGCCGACATCGAGCGCAAGACGGCCGCGCTGCGCGAGGCCATCATCAGCCGGTGGGGCGACCGGCTGGACATGATCAGCGGCCAGGAGCTGCGCGAGGCCGTGCTGAGGATTTTCGACGAGACCTTCGCCATTACCACCGTGCTCCTGCTCATCGCCCTGGCCGTGGCCGCTCTGGGGATCACGACGACGCTGACGGTGCTCGTCCTGGAGCGTGCACGGCAGCTCAGCACGCTGCTCGCCGTGGGTGCGAGCTTCCGCCAGGTGCGCTCCATGATCTGCTGGGAGGCCGCGTTTCTGGTGGCGGCAGGCGAGGTGGCCGGTCTTTTGTGCGGGTTCATCCTCTCCTACCTGCTCGTCTTCGTGATCAACCGGCAATCCTTCGGGTGGACCTTCCTGTACACCGTGGACGTGGGCGCACTCGCGCTCTCGATCCCCCTGATCGTCCTGACCGCTTTGGCGGCTGCGCTGCCGGCGGTGCGGACGGCGGTGCGGCAGCGCTGAACGCCCGATGGTTGGAAATGCCTATAATGCGCTAGAATGCCTATCCTGGGTTCGACAGTCATAGGCAAACGCTATAGAGAATAACAAAACAATTCGGGTGGTTGCGATTAGAGACCGATTCAGCGTGTGTCTATGGATTTAGGGGGTGGTTTCGAGCTTTAC
>JBFYWX010000505.1:0-10017 GCA_041310825.1 Desulfobacteraceae bacterium
AGCACTTCAATGTACTCGGTAATCTCCCGAATCGCCAGCTGTCGGGCAGCGAATCGCCGATGAAAGATCAGCTCGGTCTTCAGCGTTTCCCAGAAACTCTCCATGCGGTCGGAGTCCTCCCAAAATAGCTTGCGCCGCTCGATCGCACGGCAAATGACATGGTGCCGGGTACCCGGGGCAACGATGCGGCTCTGCGAGGCATGATTAACATTTAACACTCGTTCTTTGTGTGACATCAACACATAAAAACAGGGGCATCCCGTATAGCCCTCTTGACGGTCAATGAATCAAAAACAAACCCCCGATCGTCTAATTCACGATCAGGGGTTTCAATTTTAAGTGGTGGTCCCAACGGGACTCGAACCCGTGTTACCGACGTGAGAGGCCGGTGTCCTAGGCCACTAGACGATGGGACCGATCATGGCGGTGCAGATACAGTTAGCCAAAATATAGGAACCGGTGATGGTTGTCAAATAAAATCTAAATGCGGCCAAAGCCCAGTGCCCCGGCCCAAGGCTTTCAGGAGCTGCCGCGGCGTGTGAATTCGGAATCCCACATATTCTTGCAGCGGTTACGATCGCCGGCCTTTGCGGAAGCCGGTGAGGAGGTAGATGATGAAACCCACAAAGGGGATGGAGGCCACCACCCACCAGAGGGCCTTGTTCCGCAGCGTGCCGAAATCGCGCTGGGCTACGTCCGTCACGGCCCAGATCGTGCCGATGAAAAACGGCACGCAGGCGGCGAGAAAGACAAGGACGGGCTTGATCTCCTCCATGCTCAGCCTTTCAGGAGACCTCTGATCTTCATGATCGCGGCCACGTAGTAGGAGCTGGGGTTGTAGGCGTGGACGGCCTTCTCCTGCCGCTCGAGCCCGGCCCCGGGCTGCCAGCCGTGGCGCTGGAGGTAGTGGGCGATGCTGGCGATGGCGTCGGGGTGGGTGCGCAGGTCGATGCGGCCGTCGTTGTCGCCGTCCTTGGCATAGGCCATGATGCTGGTCGGCATGAACTGCGCATAGCCGACCGCCCCGGCGTAGGAGCTGGTGATGACCGCCGGGTCCATCTTTTCGCGTTCGGCATATTTCAACAGCGCCTTCAGCTCACGGTAGCCCCAGCCGGCCCGCTTGCGCACCCGCTCCTCGTAGTGGGCGCGCGAGATGCGCCGCTCGGGGGGGATGATCTCCCAGAAGCTCTCCTGCATCTCCGGCTCGGTCAGCGCGGCCAGGGTGGAGAGGATGTTCAGGGCCGAGCGGTTGCCGGTGAAGGTGCCCAGGCGGCTCTCGACGAGCAGGATCGCGGTGATGACCCGGGCGTCCACGCCGTAGGTGCGCTCGGCCTCCTCCAGCGGCAGGCGGTGCGCCAGCATGTAGGCCCGGGCCTTCTGGATCGTTTCGGGGGTGCTGAACTGATCGTAGTTCAGGCGGGCTTCGCTGTGAATGAAAAAGCGCGACACGCCGTCGGCTTCCAAGAAGACCTCGGGGCGCTCGTAGATCTGCGCGAGGGCCTCGGCGCTGAACCCGTCGGCGATCAGCCGGCTGCGGACCGCGGCGAAGAAATCGGTCTGCGCCTGGAGGGCGGCGGGGCCTGGGGTCGCAAAAAAGAGGGTCAGTGCCAGGCAGAGGGGCAAGAGCGTGCGGGGCCATGCGTAAGCAGGCATTCCGGGATCATCCTCCTTCAGGTCGTTCAACCGCTGTTATTGATCTTCTATAAATTCTGGCTACGGCCGTACCCCCCTCTCCCTCACCCTCTCCTGCAAGCACGGGCAGAGAGGGACGGAAGGCAAACGGCTTGATCCGGGACGGAACCCGTGATATCCGGTCGCCATCATACCATGGCCGGCGCGAATTGGGAATTGTGAAAAAAGCCACCAAAACCATCTTCACCTGCCAGTCCTGCGGCTACCAGTCCCCCAAGTGGCTGGGCAAATGCCCCGACTGCGGGGGGTGGAGCGGCTTCGTCGAGGAGCGCCGGGTCACCGGCCTGCTCGCCGTCAAGCGCAACGCGGCGGTGGCGCCGCAGGCCCCGGTGCCGATCGACTCGATCGACATCGACCACGAGCAGCGGATGCTGACCGCGATCCGGGAGTTCGACCGTGTGCTCGGCGGCGGGCTCGTCGCGGGCACCCTCATACTGATCGGGGGCGACCCCGGGATCGGCAAGTCCACCCTGATGCTCCAGGTCCTGCACGGGCTTGCCGGGCAGGGGCGCAAGGTGCTCTACGTCTCCGGCGAGGAGTCGATCCGCCAGTTGCGGCTTCGCAGCCGGCGGCTGCAGACCGTCTCCCCGCACCTGCTCGTGGTTTCGGAGGTGGAGGTGGAGGCGGTGCTGGCCATGATCGACTCCGTCCGGCCCGAGGTCGTGGTGGTCGACTCCATCCAGACCATGTTCAGCGCCGAGCTCGGCTCGGCCCCCGGCAGTGTCAGCCAGGTGCGGGAGGCCACGGTCCGGCTCATGCTGATGGCCAAGCGCAGCGGGATCCCCACCTTCCTCGTCGGCCACGTCACCAAGGACGGGGCCATCGCCGGCCCCAAGCTCCTCGAGCACATGGTGGACACGGTGCTCTACTTCGAGGGCGAGCGCAACCAGATTTTTCGGGTGCTCCGGGCGGTCAAGAACCGCTTCGGCTCCACCAACGAGATCGGGGTGTTCGAAATGAAGGAGCAGGGGCTGGAGGAGGTGGTCAACCCCTCCGCGGTCTTCCTTTCCGAGCGGCCGGCCTCGGCGCCCGGCTCGGTGGTGACGGCCAGCATGGAGGGGACGCGTCCGATCCTGGTCGAGATCCAGTCGCTTGCGAGCGGCACGAACTTTGGCACTCCCCGGCGCACCATCCTCGGGCTCGACCCCAACCGGGTGGCGCTCCTGGCGGCGGTGATGGAGAAGAAGATCGGCATGCACCTCATGGGCTACGATATCTTCATGAACGTGGCCGGCGGGGTCAAAGTGGTGGAGCCGGCGGTGGATCTGGCCATCGTGGCGGCCATCGCCTCGAGTTTCCTCGACAAGCCGGTGGCCGAGCGCACGGCGGTCATGGGGGAGGTGGGGCTGACGGGCGAGGTCCGGGCCATCGGCCATGCGGATGCCCGGATCGCGGAGTCGGCCAAGATGGGGTTCACCCGCTGCATCGTGCCCCGGGGTAACCTCAAGCGGCTTACCGCCACCGCCGGGGGCGAGGCCATCGGGGTCGATACGGTATCCGAGGCGGTCGAGGCTCTTTTCTGACGACGTTGACTTCAACTTGACGGGCATAGTATAAATTCCCATTCACGAAACGGATCAGGATTGGCCGCTACCGGACGCAAACGAACTCCCCCGCGCGGTGCGCCGCTTACTCGCCGCTGGGACGACGACCCTTTTACCCGACGGGCCCGGCGCGAGAACTACCCGGCGCGGTCGGTCTACAAACTGCAGGAGATCCAGAAGCGCGCCGATGTTCTGCGCAAAGGGGGCCGGGTGCTGGATTTGGGGTGCGCACCGGGCTCCTGGCTTCTGTTTGCGGCCGAGGTGACCGGGCCGACCGGCCGGGTGGTGGGGGTTGACCTGACGCCGGTCACGCTCGTGCTGCCGGCGCATGTCACGGTGATCACCGGGGACGTGCTGGAGTTCGCGGAGAACCCGGCGGGACTGCCGCAGGGGCCGTTCGACGCCGTGCTGAGCGACATGGCCCCCGCGACCACGGGCAGCCGCGGGGTGGATGCCGCACGGTCGTTTCGCCTGTGCGAGGCCGCGATCGGCCTCGCGCGAGAGGTCTTGAAACCCGGCGGTGCGTTCGTGTGCAAGATTTTTCAGGGCGAGGATTTCAAGGACTTTGTCAATGCCGTGAAAGCCGAGTTCGCCGAGCACCGCATTTTCAAACCCCAGAGCAGCCGAAAAGCCAGCAGCGAAATCTATCTCATCGGGAAGGGAAAGAAATAGGAGGGCCTCATGTCAGGTCATAACAAGTGGGCGAGCATCAAGCACAAAAAAGGTGCGGCCGACGCCCGGCGCGGCAAGGTTTTCACCAAGCTGATCAAGGAGATCACGGTGGCCGCCCGCATGGGCGGCGGGGACGCGAACGGGAACCCGCGGCTGCGGGCCGCGATCCTTGCCGCCAAGGCCGAGAACATGCCCAAGGACAACATCGAGCGCGGCATCAAGAAGGGCACGGGCGAGCTCGAGGGGGTGAGCTACGAGGAGAGCATCTACGAGGGCTACGGGCCCGGCGGGGCGGCTGTCCTGGTCGAGTCGCTCTCCGACAACAAGAACCGCTCCGTTGCCGACATCCGCCACATCTTCACCAAAAACGGCGGCAATCTCGGCTCCAACGGCTGTGTCGCCTGGATGTTCAAGAAGAAGGGGTACCTCTCCATCGAGCGCACGGCCGTGGACGAAGAAAAGCTCATGGAGAAGGCCCTCGATGCGGGGGCCGAGGACGTGCGCGACGAGGAAGGCAGCTGGGAGGTCATCACCGCGCCCGAGGACTACGAAGCCGTGAAGGCCGCCATCGACCAGCTGGGCGTGCCCTACATTTCGGCCGAGGTCACGATGCTGCCCGACACCGCCACCGCTCTCGTCGGCAAGGAGGCCGAGCAGATGATGCGGCTGATGGAGATGCTGGAGGACTGCGACGACGTCCAGAAGGTCTACACCAACGCCGACATCCCCGACGAACTGGTGGCGAAGGCGTAGCCGGTTTTCAAAAACCTCCTAAGAAAGTGGCCTGGCAGAGAAACTCTCCCCCGGCTCCTCCCTCGCGGGGAGGGGAAATCCGACGCAGTCATCACAGCAGCTTCACCACCACGAGGGTGATGTCGTCCTCCTGGGGCGCGGCCCCCCGGTGGGCCTGCACCGCTGCAATCACGGCCGACTGGATCTCCGCCGCCGATCGCGCGGCGTGCGCACGGATGACCGCGCGCACGCGCTGGTTGCCGAAGAGCTCATCCTTGCTGTTGCGGGTTTCGGTGATTCCGTCGGTGCCGATCACGATCACCGTCCCCGGATCCCACCCCTGCCGTCCGTAGTCCCGATACGGCGCCTTGTCCTCCACCCCGAGCGCCATGCCGTCGCCGTCCAGTTCGCTGAAGGTTTCCGCCGCCGGGCTGAATACCAGCGCCGGCTCGTGGCCGGCCCGCACCCAGCGCAGCGACCGGGCGGCCGGGTCGATTTCCAAAAAGAACATGCTCATGAACCGCCCGGTGGAGTCGCTGTCCCGCGCCAGGTAGCGGTTGACCTCGCCGATCACATCCGCCGGGCTCGTAAAGCCCTGGACCCGGGCGATCAGAAACGCGCGGGCCGAGGCCATGAACAGGGCCGAATCCACGCCGTGCCCGGAGACATCGGCGACCACGACCCCGATCCGGCCCTCGGGCAGGAGCACGTAGTCGTAGTAATCCCCGCCGGTTTCGTTACAGTAGATGCTGGTCCCGGAGAGCTCCACGCCGGGCACCGTCGGGGGGCCGGCCGGCAGCAGGTTGCGCTGGACCTCCTCGGCCAGCTTGAGCGCGGTCATCAGCTCGAAGCGATGGCGCAGGCCGGCGATCATGTGGTTGGTGTGCCCGGCGATCAGGCCGAACTCGTCCCGGGTCGCGACCGGCACCATGCGGCTCAAATCGCCGCGGCTGACCCGCTCCAGGACCTCGGTCTCGTTGTCGAAGAGCAGCTTGAGGTTGCGCGAGTAGGAGACGATCAGGTTGACGACGAGCGCGAGGAGGACCGCCATGATGAAAAGGATCTCGTAGGTCACCGAAAGGATCGCCGCACGGGTGGCCCCCGGGTCGGTGCCGACCTTGGTCAGCCAGGCCATGTCGCGGGCGATGACGGAGACGTTCACGATGGAGAGGCAGAGAGCGGTCGCCACCGCCACGAGTGAGAAACGCCGGGTCATCGAGTAGAGCCGCCGGGGCGGCGGCAGGCCGGCGTTGGCCTTGAGGGCCTTGCGGATGATCCGTCGCTCCCGCTCCAGGGCCATGTCCAGCGCGGCGAAGAAACCGTAGATCAGAACGCCGTACACCAGGCTGAGCGTGCTCAGCAGCGGGAAGCCGTGAAGGAAGAAATTCAAGGCCCCCGCCACGATGCCGGCCACCAGGCTCAAGCCGAAATCGAATGAAAACTGGCGGCTCGGCTGCCGCGCCTTGCCGGCCGCGGCCACCACCCGCTCCTCGAGTCCGAACCGCAGCAGGAGGGCGATCGTGTAGGCGATGAGGATGTTGATGCCCAGCCGCACGGGGGGCAGCGACTCCATGAAGGGTCAGACCTGACCCCCGTAGATGGTCAGGATCACAACCGCCAGGGCATAGTGGATGATAATGCGCATGTCGGACACCCCTTCGCATGAGAGCGCGTGTGGACGAACGATGGTATCGGGTGCTCCGATAGTAAAACAGACCGGCAGGGAGTCAAACCCGGGCCGGCGCGCGCGACCGATAGTTTTTGACAACCGATCGGGCGAAACGCTATATACGAGCCTGCCGCCCGGCCGATCGCCGGTGCCGGAGAAACCTTAGGCCCGGGGAGAGTGCCGCATCGTATGGATTTCTTTCTGTGTGTGCTGGGGATGGTGCTGATTGTCGAAGGGCTTCCCTATTTCGCCTTCCCGGCCAAGATGAAAGAGTTCATCCGCAAGGTCGCGGCCACCCCGGACGCGAGCCTGCACCGGATCGGGCTGGTGCTCATGGGGGTGGGGCTGCTCCTCGTGACCCTGGGCCGGACCTGATGCCGACGGTCGCCTGTGTATTCTCTCTCCGACTACGATTACACCCTTCCGGTCGAACGCATCGCCCAGGCCCCCGCCGACCGGCGCGACCGCTCGCGGCTGCTGCGGCTTCAGTGTCGGAGCGGAGCGGTGTCGCATCACCGCTTCGACGAGGTGGCCCGCCTGCTGGTACCGGGCGATGTGCTGGTCGTCAACGACACGGCGGTGATCCCGGCGCGGCTGGTCGGCCGCAAGGCGAGCGGCGGGAAGGTGGAGGTGTTCCTCCTCGACTACACCGGCGGGGTGCGGCAGGACGGCAGGTTTTGCTGCGAGTGCCTGGTCAAGGCCTCCAAGCCGGTGAGGGCGGGCAGCCTCATCCATTTCGGGGACGAGTGGCGCGGCCGGGTGACGGAGGCGGGGGAGGGCTGCTGCCGGGTGGAGTTCAGCGGCCCGGCCGACATCGACACGCTCCTCGAAGGCTGCGGCCATGTTCCCCTGCCGCCCTACATCCGGCGGGCGGATCAAGCCGCGGACCGCAGCGCCTACCAGACGGTGTACGCCGCGGTGCGGGGGGCGGTGGCCGCGCCGACCGCCGGGCTGCATTTCACCCCCCGGTTGCTGGAGGAGATCCGGCGGCAGGGGGTGGCGGTGGTCGCCATCACGCTGCACGTCGGCTACGGGACCTTCGCACCGGTGCGATCGGAAGACATCCGCCGCCACCGGATTCACGCCGAACGCTACCGTATCGCCGAGCAGGCGGCCGCGGCGGTCAACGCAGCCCGGGCCGAGGGGCGCCGGGTGGTGGCCGTGGGGACCACCGCGGTCCGCAGCCTGGAGTACGCCGCCGGTCCGGACGGCCGGGTGCGGGCCGGCGGCGGGTGGTGCGACCTGTTCATCACCCCCGGCTACCGGTTCAAGACGGTCACGGCCATGATCACCAATTTCCACCTGCCCAAATCCACCCTGCTGATGCTCGTCGCCGCCTTTGCCGGCCGGGAGACCATCCTCGCCGCCTATCAGGAGGCGATCGCCGCGGGATACCGTTTCTACAGCTACGGGGATGCGATGCTGATCGAGTAACAAATGAAAACCAGTAACGAGCAACGAGTAACGAGTGAAAAGATGAGGTCGGAGTGATGAGTCGGAGAAAAAGCGAGAGATGGGAAACGGTTGGCCGAAGGCGGACGACCGGCGACCGGCGACGGGTGACGGGTGACTGAGGTCCAGGCGACAGCCATGTTCCGCTTTGAGGTGGTGGCACAATCGACGCAAAGCCGGGCCCGGGCCGGGGTCATGCAGACGGCCCGCGGGAGGGTCGAGACGCCGGTCTTCATGCCGGTCGGGACCCTGGGGTCGGTCAAGTCCCTCACGCCCGAGGAGCTCCAGGCCGTCGGGGCGCAGGTCATTCTCGGCAACACCTACCATCTCTATCTGCGTCCGGGCTGCGAGGTGATCGATGCGTTCGGGGGGCTGCACCGGTTCATGCACTGGGAGGGCCCCATCCTGACCGACAGCGGTGGGTTCCAGGTGTTTTCACTGGCCCGCCTGGCCCGGGTCGAGCCCGAGGGGGTGACCTTTCAATCCCACATCGACGGATCGAGCCACCGCCTGACCCCGGAAAACGTGATCGCCCTCCAGCGCCGGCTGAACTCGGACATCATGATGTGCCTGGACCAGTGCGCGCCTTACCCGGCCGGGGTCGAGCAGCTGCGCCAGGCCGAGTCGACCTCTTTCGAATGGGCCCGCCGCTGCCGGGACGCCTGGCGTTCGGACGGGCCAGGGCACCAGGCCCTGTTCGGGATCGTTCAGGGCGGAATGGACCGCGGCCTGAGGGCGGTCGCAGCCGAGAGGCTCCGGGAGCTCGACTTCAGCGGCTACGCCCTGGGTGGCCTGAGTGTCGGCGAGCCGCAGGCGCTTATGCTGGAGACGGCGGAGTTCAGCCTGCCGCTGCTGCCGGACGAAAAGCCCAAGTACGTGATGGGCGTCGGCACCCCGGAGGATCTGGTCGAGCTGGTCGCGCGCGGGGCTGACATGTTCGATTGCGTTCTGCCCACCCGCAACGCCCGAAACGGCCAGCTCTTCACCCGCCGGGGCACCCTTACCATCTCAAATGCCTGCTACCGCAAGGATACGGCGCCTGCGGACGAGGCGTGCGACTGTTACACCTGCCGTCATTACTCGCGCGCCTACCTGCGCCACCTCTTTCTGTCCCGGGAGCTGCTCGCCTACCGCCTGAACACCCTGCACAACCTCCACTATTTCCTGAACCTGTTCAACGCGATGCGCCGGGCCATCCGGGCGGGGGACTTCGAGGGTTTCAAAAAGCGGTTTCGCGCCGCCCGTGAAATCTGATATAAACGAGCGTGAATGCGCACACAGTTGCCTCACCGGGCCCAACCCGTAACCCGACAAGGAGGATCTCCATGAAAGAGAAGGTCCAGCAGGCCATCGACAAGATCCGCCCCCTTCTGCAAAAGGACGGTGGGGACGTGGAGCTCGTGGACGTGAGGGACGGGGTCGTCACGGTGCGCTTGACCGGGGCGTGTCGTGGCTGCCCCATGTCGCAGATGACCTTGAAGAACGGGATCGAGAAATTTTTGAAAAAGGAGATTCCCGAGGTCGTCTCGGTCCAGGCGGCGTGCTAAGGGGGAAATGGAGATTTTAAATTTTAAATTTGAGATTGAAAGGGGAGGGGTGCGATGAAAATCTTGAAGATCGATCATCTGGGGGTGGCGGTCAAAAGCATCGACGCCGGCAGGAATTTCTGGACCGATGTGTTGGGGCTGCACTTTGAAGGTACCGAAACCGTGTCCGAGCAGAAGGTCACCACGGCGTTCTTCCCCGTGGGGGAGAGCGAGGTCGAGCTGCTCGAGTCCACCGCGCCCGACGGCCCGATCGCCAAATACCTGGAGAAAAGAGGCGAGGGCATCCAGCACATCGCCTTCCGCGTCGAGAACATCGAGGAGGCTCTCTCCGAGCTCAAGGCCAAGGGGATCCAGCTGATCGATGAGAAACCGCGCAAGGGAGCGGGCGGTGCGAAGATCGCCTTCATCCACCCCAAGGCGACGAGCGGGGTCCTGGTGGAGCTCTGCGAACGCAAATAGGCTGAAATGACGCCTTGCGCATAGGGCATAGGGCATAGAGCTCAGGGCCAAAACGTGACGCGATCAGCCCTCCCTTACCCGTTGCCCTCTGCCCTTTGCTCTATGCCGAATGAAGGAGGAGATATAAATCATGGCCCAGCATCCCGACTACCCGAAATGGCAAGAGCTCGCTTCCAAGGAACTGCGCGGGAAACCGGTCGAGACCCTCGCCTGGAAGACCCCCGAGGGGATCGTGGTCAAGCCGCTTTAC
>JBFYWX010000001.1:0-6793 GCA_041310825.1 Desulfobacteraceae bacterium
GCCGCGATGGTGTTTCTCGAGAAGGTGCACATCGCCGATCAGGCCCTGAAGTTCCCCGCCCAGCTCTCGGGCGGCCAGCAGCAGCGGGTGGCGATCGCGCGCAGCCTGTGCATGGGACCGAAGGTCATGCTCTTCGACGAACCCACCTCGGCGTTGGACCCCGAGATGAGCAAGGAGGTCCTCGACGTCATGATCGAGCTGGCCGCGGAGGGCATGACCATGATCGTGGTGACTCACGAGATGGGGTTCGCTCGGCGGGTTGCCCACCGGGTGCTCTTCATGGACGCCGGGGCCGTCCTCGAAACCAACTCCCCGCAGGAGTTTTTCGGCAACCCCTGCCACGAGCGCACCCGCCAGTTCCTGCGGCAGATCATCCATTGAGCCCATTGCGCTTGTATTTTAAGCCGTCTCCCTATATCACCAAACACCAACAACCAAACACCAAACACCAAACACCATCCCCTTCATGAAACCGATCGTTGCCATCATGGGCCGCCCCAACGTGGGCAAATCGACCCTCTTCAACCGCCTCACCCGGACCCAGGACGCCCTCGTGGACAACGTCCCCCACGTGACCCGCGACCGGCATTACGGCCACGTTTCCTGGAACGAGGTGGAGTTCACGGTGGTCGACACCGGGGGCTTCGCCGACGACGATCAGTTCTCGCAGGAGATCCGCTTGCAGATTTTTCAGGCCATCGAGGAAGCCGATGCCCTCCTGCTCGTCCTGGACGGTAAGGCCGGGCTCTCCCCCTTCGACAGCGAGCTGCTCGATCTCCTGCGGGGCAGCCGCAAGCCGGTCTTCTATGTGGTGAACAAGATCGACGGTCCCGGGGAGGAGACCCGCCTGGCGGATTTCTACCGGCTGGGGATCGAGCCGCTCTATCCGGTTTCGGCCGAGCACCGCTACGGGGTCCCGGATTTCCTGGACGATCTGGTGAAGGCCCTGCCGCGCCCCGCGTCCGGCGGGGCGGCCGAGGAGCCGGGTGAGCCTGCCCCCGACATAATCGGACTGGCCGTCGTGGGGCGTCCGAATGTCGGGAAGTCCTCGCTGATCAACCGCATCCTGGGCGAGCCGCGTCTCGTGGTGAGCCCGCTGCCCGGCACGACCCGGGATGCGATCGATACGGTCTATCGCCGCGGGGGCACCACCTACCGGCTGATCGACACGGCCGGGATCCGCCGCAAGGGGCGGGTATCGCGCAAGCTCGAGAAGTTCTCCGTGCTGAAAGCCCTGCGCAGCCTGGAGCGTTGCGATGTCGCGCTGGTCGTGATGGATGCCGGGGAAGGGGTCACCGACCAGGATATCACGGTCGCCGGCTATGCCTTCGAGCGCGGCTGCGGCTGCGTGCTGGTGCTAAACAAGTGGGACCTGGTCGAAAAGGGCGGTGGGGCCGAGCGCAGGCTCCTCGAGGAGCTCCGGCGGCAGGCCAAGTTCCTGGGCTTCGCCCCGGTCCTCACGGTCTCTGCAATGAGCGGCCGCCGGGTGAGCATGATTTTCGCGGCGGTCCAAACGGTCTACGCCCAGTACGGCCGGCGGATCGCCACCGCCGAACTGAACCGCCTGCTGGAGTCGGCGCTCACGAAAACCCCGCCGCCGCTTCACCGCGGCCGGCCGGTCAAGTTCTACTACAGTACCCAGGTGAGCACGAAACCCCCGACCATTGTCTGCTTCGTGAACCACCCCGAGGCGGTGCACTTCTCCTACCATCGCTACCTGCTCAACCAGCTGCGCGAGCAGGCGGGGTTGGATCGGACCCCGGTGCGCTTGTATTTCCGCGAGCGCTCGCGGCGCGGCTGACATGGACCTTTTCGAACATTACGCGCTCACGGAAGCCGAGGCGGCCCGGCCGCTCGCAGAGCGCATGCGCCCGCGGCGGCTGGAGGAGGTCGTCGGCCAGGGCCATCTCCTCGGCGAAGGGGGGCTGATCCGGCATGCGGTCCACACCGACCGGGTCTTCTCCATGATCCTCTGGGGGCCGCCCGGATGCGGCAAGACCACCCTCGCGCGCATCATTGCCGGCGAGACCCGGGCCCACTTCGCTCACTTCTCGGCCGTGCTCTCCGGGGTCAAGGAGATCCGCGCGGTGATCGAGGAGGCCCGCGACCAGCGGGCGCTTCATCGTCGCCGCACGGTGCTCTTCGTCGACGAGATCCACCGCTTCAACAAAGCCCAGCAGGACGCTTTTCTGCACCACGTGGAGAGCGGACTGATCACCCTGATCGGCGCCACCACCGAAAACCCCTCCTTCGAGGTGATCGCCCCCTTGCTCTCGCGCTGCCGGGTGGTGACCCTGGAGCGGCTGGCCGAGGCGGACATCGCCGCCATCCTGGCCCAGGCCCTGGCGGACGAGGAGCGGGGGCTCGGCCGGGAGCGGCTTGCGCTCGAGGAGGAGGCGCTGGCATTTCTCGTGCGCGTTGCCGACGGCGACGCCCGGGCCGCCCTGAACGCGCTCGATGTGGCGGCCTCTCTGGTGCCGGCGGTCGTTGCGGGGGAGACCGCCGTCCGGCGGATCGGCCTTGCGCTCCTGCAGCAGGCGCTGCAGCAGAAGGCGTTGGTCTACGACAAGGCCGGGGAGGAGCACTTCAACCTCATTTCGGCGCTTCACAAGAGCCTGCGGGGGAGCGACCCGGATGCCGCGCTCTACTGGCTGGCCCGGATGCTCGCGGCGGGCGAGGACCCGTTTTACCTCGCCCGGCGCATGGTGCGCTTTGCCTCCGAGGACATCGGCAACGCCGACCCCCAGGCCCTCGCGGTCGCTATGAACGCCATGGAGGCCTTCCGGTTCCTGGGGCCCCCGGAGGGGGAGCTTGCGCTGGCCCAGGCCGCCGTGTACCTCGCGACCGCGCCCAAGAGCAACCGGATCTACGCCGCCTACGGAAAGGTGCGCGAGGCCGTCGGCGCGAGCGGCTCCCTGCCGGTGCCGCTCCACATTCGCAACGCCCCGACGTCCCTTATGAAGGAACTCGGCTACGGCCGGGGCTACCGGTATGCCCACGACTACAAGGAGGCCGTCGTCCCGCAGGACTACCTGCCGGAGGAGTTAAAGGGCCGGGTGTTCTACCGGCCCACCGACCGGGGTTACGAAAAGCTCGTCAAGGAGCGCTTGGAGCGGTGGCGGGACCTGCGGCGCAGGGCCTCCGCATACGATCCGAACTCCGTCGGCGGGCCCTGAAAACAGCTTTGCCGGAGAGGCGGACTGTGCTATATGTGATCTCTTCGACGCTGATAGCGATGACGTTGTAAGAGGCTCAAGTTCAAGGCGCGCGAACTCCGCGGAGTGAGGCGTATCCCGCCCCGGCGGGATGAAGCGCAACGCGGAAATTGAGCCTCTTACAACGTCATCCAAAAAACGTGAGGTGGATGGAGGAAATGCCATGAACGAGGCGGTGATTGTGAGCGGGGCGCGAACGGCGATCGGGGGGTTCGGCGGTGGTTTGAAAGATGTTCCGGCCATCGACTTGGCCGCCCTGGTGATCCGGGAGACGCTCACGCGCGCCAACCTGCGCCCGGAGCCGGGTCCGGCCATGCAGGCGGCGGTCCCGGACGCCCTCAAGGGGCAGGGGCTGATCGAACTTGAAAAGAAGGCCCCGGCCTGGGCCGGGAGCGCCCAGCCGGTCGCGGTGGACGAGGTCATCATGGGCAACGTGCTCCAGGCCGCTCAGGGGCAGAACCCGGCGCGCCAGGCACTGGTCCGGGCCGGGCTCTCGAAGGAGACCCCCGGCATGACCGTGAACAAGGTCTGCGGCTCGGGGCTGAAGGCGATCGCCCTGGGCGCCTCCGCCGTCATGACCGGCCAGGCGGAGGTCGTCGTGGCCGGCGGGATGGAGAACATGAGCCTGGCGCCCATGGCCATGCCCAAGGCCCGCTGGGGCTACCGCATGGAGCTGACCGGCAAGGGCGAGGTGCTCGACCTGATGGTCTTCGACGGGCTCTACGAGATTTTCTACGGCTACCACATGGGGGTCACCGCCGAGAACATCGCCGCGCTCTACAAGATCGGCCGCGCCGAACAAGACGAGCTCGGCGTGTTGAGCCACCAGCGCGCCCGGGGCGCCATCCAGGGCGGGCTCTTCGCCGAGGAGATCGTCCCGGTGGTGATCAAGGACCGCAAGGGGGACATCGTCGTCGCTACCGATGAGCGGCCGATGGAGACGAGCATAGAGAAAATGGCCAAGCTCAGACCGGCCTTCAAGCCCGACGGCACCGTCACCGCCGGCAACGCCTCCGGCATCAACGACGGCGCCGCCGCGGTCTTGATCATGAGCGCGGAGAAGGCCAAGGCGCTCGGTCTTACGCCCCTTATCACGGTCAAGGCCTTCGCCTCCGGCGCGCTCGATCCGGCCTACATGGGCCTCGGTCCGGTCCCGGCGGTGCGCAAGGTGTTGAAGACCGCCGGCATGCGCCTGGAGGACATCGACATGATCGAGCTCAACGAGGCCTTCGCCGCCCAGGCCATCGGCTGCATGCGCGAGCTCGGTCTGAAGAACGACCGCCCGAACGAGCTCGGCAGCGGGATCTCGCTCGGCCACCCCATCGGGGCCACCGGCGCGCGGCAGGTGGTGACGGCCATGCACCACATGCGCCGTAAGGGCTACCGCACCGGGCTGATCACCATGTGCATCGGGGGCGGGATGGGCATGGCCATGATCGTCGAAGCCTGAAATTTATGTTTACAAAATTTGGTATTATTGCTAATGGTTAAACCCAAAAATCGCCGGGAGGAAGGGTTCCCATGGATGTCGCTCGCAGAATCGGGATTCTAGTCTTCTTTGCGGTGCCGGCCATCATCGGCGGCGGCATCGTCTACCACTTCACCGATTCCCTGACGGCGATCGCCGTTTATCAGGTCATCCTGCTGGCGGCGGCCGGAGCCTTCGTCAGCCGATAGCGCCGTTTTGACCGTATTTGTCCCCGTGCCCGCCACGGCCTAAGGTTTGCCGCGGTAAACCGGATGCCGTGGCGTGTTTTATGCGCCGCACGCCGTTGGATCGCACTCCCCGTCCAGAAGACGCCGCTGCGCCTCCCGCCGACCCTGTCGGCGGCGGTTCGACCGTAACCCGATGGTATGCCAGGAGTCCCCATGACGCAGATCCCCCCATCGCCTGAAGTCAGCATCGAAAAGGAGATGAAGAAGTCCTACCTGGACTACGCCATGAGCGTCATCATCGGCCGAGCGCTGCCGGATGTGCGCGATGGGCTCAAGCCCGTTCACCGCCGGGTGCTCTACGCCATGGGTGAGCTCAAGAACGATTACAACAAGCCCTACAAGAAGTCGGCGCGCATCGTCGGGGACGTGATCGGCAAATACCACCCCCACGGCGATGCCGCCGTCTACGACACCATCGTGCGCATGGCCCAGGATTTTTCCATGCGCTGCCCGCTGGTCGACGGACAGGGCAATTTCGGCTCCATCGACGGCGACCCGCCCGCGGCCATGCGCTACACCGAGATCCGGATGCAGCGCCTGGCCCACGAGATGCTCGTCGACCTGGACAAGGAGACCGTGGACTTCGTCCCCAACTACGACGAGTCCCTCGCGGAGCCTTCCGTCCTGCCCTCCAAGGTCCCGAACCTGCTCGTCAACGGCTCGGCCGGAATCGCGGTCGGTATGGCCACGAACATCCCCCCGCACAACCTCAGCGAGGTCATCGACGCCCTGAGCGCGCTGATCGACACGCCCAGTATCAGTTGCCAGGCGCTGATGGCCCACATCCCCGGGCCGGACTTTCCGACCGGGGGGATCATCTACGGCAAGGAGGGGATTCGCGACGCCTACACCACCGGACGGGGCATCATCCGCGTCCGGGCGCGGGTTCTGGTCGAGATCGACAAGCGCAGTCAGAGCGAAACCATCGTCATCAACGAGCTGCCCTTCCAGGTCAACAAGGCGCGGCTGGTCGAGAAGATCGCCGAGCTGGTGCGGGACAAGCAGATCGAGGGGGTCAAGTTCGTCCGGGACGAATCCGACCGGGAGGGGATGCGCATCGCCGTGGGGCTCAAGAAGGACGGGATGGCCCCGGTCATCATCAACCAGCTCTTCAAGCACACGCGGCTCGAGTCCACCTTCGGGGTCATCTTTCTCGCCATCGTCGACAACCGCCCCGAGCTCCTGGACTTGAAGCAGATCCTCGCGCATTTCGTTCTGCACCGCAAACAGATCGTCATCCGGCGCACGCGCTTCGATCTCGCCAAGGCCGAGGCGCGCGCCCACATTCTGGAGGGGCTCACGATCGCCCTCGACCACCTGGACGAGGTGGTGGCGCTGATCCGCCGCTCGGCGACCCCGGCCGAGGCGCGCGAGGGGCTGATGGCCTCCTTTCGGCTCTCTGAGCTTCAGGCCCAGGCGATTTTAGACATGCGCCTGCAGCGGCTGACCGGGCTCGAGCGCGAGAAGATCGCGGAGGAGTACCGGAACGTGCTCCTCGACATCGCCCGCTTCCGGGAGATCCTGGCGAGCGAGCGGCGGGTGCTCGACATCATCAAAGAGGAGCTCGCCGAGCTCAAGACCCAGTTCGGCGACCCGCGGCTCACGGAGATCGTCGAAGAGGCGCGCGCGATTTCGATCGAGGACATGATCGCCGAGGAAGACATGGTGGTCACGATCTCGAACCGCGGCTACATCAAGCGCAACCCCATCACGATCTACCGCAGCCAACGCCGCGGCGGGAAAGGGGTGACCGCCATGGGAACCCGCGAGGACGATTTCGTGGAGCGTCTCTTCGTGGCCTCGACTCACCACACCTTCCTCTTCTTCACGAACCTGGGCAAGGTCTACTGGTGCAAGTGCTA
>JBFYWX010000073.1:0-6829 GCA_041310825.1 Desulfobacteraceae bacterium
GGGCAGGCCCATGCCCGAGCAGACCCGTTCGTAGCTGACGTGCTCGAACCGCTTCAGCAGATGAAGAAACAGGCCGGCCTGCCGTTCATCGACCGGGGCGAAATCGGCGTGCCCTCCCTCCGACGGGTGGGCTTGGTAGCGGGTGCCGTCCCAGACGAGGAACGCTTCCCCCAGCCCCGTGCCGGGAGCGAGAACGGCCATGGCGCCGGTGTGCCGGGGGCGCCCCCGGTTCAAGGCGTGAAGATCGCGCGCCCCCAGGTGGGGCACGGCGGCGGCGATCGCCTGCAGGTCGTTCATCAGCAGCACGTACCCGAACCCGAAGTCCTCCGCCAGTTTCGCTTCATCCACCACCCAGGGCAGATTGGTAATCCGGGCCTTTCCATCCACGACTGGGCCGGCGACCCCGAGCCCCGCATAATCGACCGGCCGGTCGACCCCGGCAAGGAACTCGCGAACCATGGCCTCCAGGCTGGGATAGTCCCGGCTGGTGAACGCCGCTTCCGCCCGGGGCACGTCTAGACCTTTGGTGGATGAAAACAGGGCCAGGTCGGTCTTCGTTCCGCCGATATCCCCGGCCAGGATCAGCGTATCACGCCGCTTCATGATCGTGCCTCCGTTGATACACCCGCACGTGGTAAGCCGCGGGCGGCATCGTCGTCCACGAACCATTGCACGACCCCTTCGGTCGGGTCCACCTGCCCGGCGGGCAGGAGCGCGTCGTTTCGATCCGGGTTGATGACCGCCGCCAGGGCAGGTGCTTTGCTTTCCCCCGCCGCCACGAAAACCACGTGCCGCGCGTTGTTGATCACCGGCAGCGTCAAAGTCATGCGCTCCGGCGGAGGCTTGGGGGCATCGAATACAGGGGCCACCCAACGCCGCGTTTCGCTTAGAAGCGCATGGCGGGGGAACAGCGAGGCCGTGTGGCCATCTTCGCCAATCCCCAGAAGAATCAGGTCGAATCGCGGCAGTCGGCCGGCGATCGGCGCAAATGCCTTGGCCATGAGAGATTCATAGTCCCTGGCCCCATCGTCCGGGCCGAACGTGGCGTTCATGGCATGGATCTGGCTTCGCGGGATTCCGACGTGGCTGAACAGCCGGCGCTCGGCCGCCGCAAAATTGCTATCGGGTGCGCTGGGCGGAACGCAGCGTTCATCCGCCCAGAAGACATGCCATGACGCCCAGTTTATTTCGTCCCGCAGCGGAATGGAAACAAGACCCGGGCAAAGGATTTCCAGAAGAGACCCACCGGATAGAGCGATGTAAAATGCCCCCCGCTCCACGTCCGCCTGTCGCGCCAGCTGCGCCACCCGGACCGACCCGGCGGCGGACAGCTCCTTGCGGCTGCGAAGGACAATGACCTTTGGTTTCGTCTTCACCATCGCCCTCTGCTCACGGGTTGACAAAACAAACGAGTTCACTCGATGCGGACAGTGCCGGTTAGCCCTGCGGAGGTGTTTTGACAGGCCGCAAACGGCTCCCGGAAATACGGGCTCTCCTTGAGCTCTCCGCGAACGAGGGTGTGGTCGTGGGTTTCAATGGCCATCATGACCTTCCGGCCCGAGCACAGCCAGAGGGGGTACTGGCAAAGGTACAGCTTGCCGCTCCTGCCCAAGGAGGCGTTGGTGATATTCTCGAGTGCGTGCAGACGTTCAAGTGTCCAGCCCGCCTTCTGCGCCCACGACATGTCGCCGAACAGCCGGAACCGCCCGCGCGCCTTCATGGCCGCCTGGGAAATGAAGGTTGCCATGGTTTCCGGCTTTTTCGCTCCCCGGCTGAGAACAAGCCTCCCCTTTTTCCGGAGAGCCGCCACATCCCCACCACGCCCCCGAACGGCGCTGAGAATATGCTCCGCAGCAGCATCCGGGGCGACCACCAGCACGGACTCCTCGTTTGCGATGCCTTCCAGCAAATACGATGCCCCGACATCCACGGATTCCTGAGCATTCGAAGACAGATGCGTCACGTGGGAACCATCCGGCACCGTCAACCCCGGTATCCCCAAGGGGACGGCCCTCGGGCTGGGCGAAACGGCCCGGCCCTCGACATAGGCATGCAGATCCTGGACTCTAAACCGACGCTCACGTTTGCCGCCCACACGGAAACATCGGAGCTTCCCCCCGTTGGTCCATCGCCGGACGGTCATCTCGGCGACGTTCAGAAACTCGGCCGCTTCTTTGATATTCAATAACTTTTCCATGTCCAGGGTTCCTTGGATCTCGAATGGCAATCAACTGTTCGAGATTCATTCTTGCGTTTGCCCGAGGGGCACCAAAAGCATGGCACCGGTCATGCGGACGGCCTTGTCCTCCGCCTTCAAGCACCTCTCCTTAACCGCCCTCAGAATTTGCCCGGCCGCCGTTTCGTCCCAAAACCATTTGTTGAATGCCGCACTTTCCGGTAACACCGTCCCGGGCCGGGCCATGGCGGCCTCGAAATAAAACGCCTTAAGATCTTGTGCGGCCAAGCGAAGCGCAACGGCAATGGTGAGATTTTTTATCCGAATTTCAGCCGGCTTACCGGAGGCATACGCGCCAAGCAGCTCCGATGCCGTATCGGAGTCGAAAAGCCCTAAGGCGGTTCGCCCGCGTCGCTCGAGGCTCAGGTCATACCAGGGCCTGAGTGACGCCATTTCCCGCTTGAAGGCGGATAAGAGCTTTTCCGAATCCGTCTCCCCTTCGGAAACCGCTTCCAGGTTTATCGGGCAAGCCCAAACGGCAAATTCCGGGTCGGCGGCGGATGGCGGCTTTCCGTCGATATCGGGAAAATCCGCCAGCAGAGGTCCTTCCGCGGCTTCGAAAAGCACCAACGCCGACAGGAGCACTTTTTTTTGTAGCTCGGGATTATCCGGAAATCCCAACGGCCGTCCTAATTCGAAGGGGACCCAAAGAGCGCGTGGCGGCTGGATGAATTCAGTATGCTTGCGGATAAGGCTGATCTGGGTGGTCGGGATGCCTTCCTCTTCCAGGTAATGCGCGAGCGCGCCCACGGCACGCGTGCAGAATGGTCAGACCGGTACGAGGAGCGCGGCATCCACGCGGTCGCCTTTCAGAAAACCTGCAATCGTACGAACCGCCGGTTCCATTGCGGCCGGGTGGGTGGCCCCCATGAAGGAATAATGATACGCAGCAACGCTCCCGATGGTTCCGCCCGCGGCGAGCTCCTTCAGGCGGTCCAAGGGAAAGACGACATTCCAGTCCCGCTGGAAGCCTGTCCGATCGAAGTTGGTCGAGAGGTGGGTCATCACGAGTTCGCGAGCAGTTATGTCGCCCGGAATGATCCGATAGTCCCCCGTCATTCCTTCAAAAGGGCGGTCGCCCCGGCGGTGGAGCCCGGCGGTGGAAAGGATGGCCACCCTTCGCTTGCGCAATTCCGGTCCGGATGCCCACGAATGCCGGGTGAAGGAAGGGCAGGGCAGGTTTTCCAGGTGGGAGCGCATGGGCTCCGGCATTCGGTCCAGTCGCGCCATATCGGGATTCCTTATTGATGTTTTTATATTTTGATATACAAATTTATACAAAAACACCCAACGTCAACCCCATCAACTTCGATGGGTTTAGCTGCCCCGAGTCGGGAGACGGAGCGCTCCTCTATGAACTAGAGGCTTGCAAGGGATCCAGGATTGAAATAATGCGCCAATTCTTTTTCAGTTGCCCGTCGATGGCGGCTGGAATGGTGAACATCGCCGATGTTCCATTCACCGTTGGGTCAGGCCGGGAAAAAAATAAGCCTCTCCCCTTCTGACAGGAAAATTCCATAGTCACGGTCTTCCTTTACGATGGCAAGGAAGCTTTCCGGCAGACCAACCTCGGTGGACATTTTAATGGTCCTCTGGGTTCGGCATTTTCAGACTCCGTTCAGGCTCCAGTCGTAGTCGAGATATCTCACCTTAAATCGCTCGCGTTTTTCATCCAGCTGTTTTTTGAGCTCACCTTCCGCATACATGCGATAAAAGCCGACCGGATCGTCGTTGAAGTCTCCCGCAAACCACTTGAATATCGAGCTGACCCAGAGGGTTTCTCCTTCCAAGCGGTAGTTGCCGGGCGTGTTTAAAAAATCGCGGGTGACCTGATCCAGTTGAGTATTCAGAACGCTCCCCCGGTAGGGTTCTGAGATCAGCGGCGGGCAGCTTTTGGATGCGCAGTTGATGGCGAAATGAACGCGTGGGTCTTTGAAACGGGGTCTGAGGATCTCGTGCTCGATGTCGTCTAAGCTCAATTTCTCGCCATGGATGGTAATGATTTCCTTTTTCCACGGCGACTGGAATATCGACCCCAAATCCTTGATTGATTTAACGCCGGGATAGCCCGAAAGGATCAGCTTGATGGTCCAGGCGTTATACGCGTTGATGTAAAAAGCGAACTGCTCATCCCGGTTGAGAGAATCCGGATGCGTGTTCTCGAGTACGGACAAGTACTGATCCAGCTTTTTTTCTTGCGCCTTGAAACCGGCGTAATTCACCACTCCCTCTTGAACATGCGTCGCCAAGAGCTCACCGAAAATGGTATGGGCGAGGGTCTGATCGGCCGCAACCGATCCAAATTGAATAAAGACCATCGTCGCTGCGAGTGTCAACCAAATGAAGGGCTCCCAGATTCTTTGCCGTACGGTTTCCATTTTAGCTCTCCCGGCGCCTGAAACACCTTCCTGTTTGTTCATAATGAGAATATTACCACCTTGACGGCTGTTGCAATCACGCTCATTGTTGAAGTTACGTACACTTGGCCCGGCCAACGGCCAAACAACGGAGCGCTTTCCGACGGGCTCCACTAGATTTCATCCCGGCAGGGAACTTTGAGCGGGAGGAGGGCACCTGCCCGCACCCACGTCGCAAGAATTCTCCCCGAACGGTCTTATGCGCAAACCGCCTTTATCCCGGACGAAACGGCAATCCTTTTTCAGGTCACGGCTGCTCCACGATCTTCTTCAGGTGCCGGCGGCACGCCTCTCGCGCAGGGTCGCGGGGTGGGTCTTTGTCAGTGTGATCGTCATCGAGGCCATCATCCTGATCCCCTCCCTTCACAACCGCAAAGAGGAACTGCTCGCACAGGTCAGGGAGGTGACGGCGGCCAAACTCATGGTGATCATGCAGCATGCCGCCGCGGACAGCTCGGACCGCGAACTCTTGGATTGCCTGGCCATGCTGTCCCATCACAACCACGTCATCGGCGGTGCGCTCTATCGGCCGGATGGGGGCCTCGTCGGAGTTTTCGGTGAACCACCGGAATTGGGTTTCGACGAATTGCCGGCCGACAGGTTCACCGGGCGCTTGGACGAATCCGGTGCCCACTACGACGTGGCCTGGAGCTCCCGGCGCTGGCATCCCGGCTATACCTTGATCGTGCGCCATGACGTCTCGCCGGTAAACCGCGAACTGGTGGCCTTTACCCTTCGCATCGCCGGCCTGGTGCTGATTATCTCGGTGTTCGTCACCATCGGAGCGATGCTGGCGCTCTACCCCATCGTGATCGCAACGATTCTGCGCCTGCGCCGGGACCTGATCAGCGCCGGCAACGCCATCCAGCAGGACGCCGAGGCACCCGAATTCCTGACCGCGCGGGAGTCCCGCCGCGACGAACTGGGAGAGGTGATTGCGGCCTTCATCCGGACCTTCCAGCAGATCTCTCAAGCGATCCAACAGCGCAAGCAGGCCGAGGCCTCCCTGCAGCAGAGTTTTTTACAGGTGGCTTCCTATTCCGAGGCGCTCGACCGGGAGCTGAATCAGGGCCGGGAGATGCAGGCGAATTTTCTGCCCCCATTTCTTCCGCGTAAAGCCGGTTGGGAATTTTCCGCTTTTTTCCGCCCGGCACGCCAGGTTTCGGGGGATTTCTACGACGTTTTCGAACTTCCCAAAGGGCATGTCGGGCTGGTCATCGCCGACGTATGCGGCAAGGGCGTCGGGGCCGCCCTGTTCATGGCGCTGATTCGCAGCCTGATTCGTGTGTTCTCCGGTCAGACGGAACTGGAAGGGGTGGACCTGGCGGCCAAAACCGACACGCTGGAATGTCAGCCGGAAGAGAACTGCCAACCTACCGACAACGGCGCACTTGAAGCCGTAAGCCTGGTCAACAATTACATCATCAAAAATCATGGCGATCTCAGCATGTTCGCCACACTTATGTTCGGTATCCTGGACACCGCTTCGGGCAGGCTGATCTACATCAATGCCGGACATGATCCGGCGGTCATCCTCGGGGCCCATGGGATCAAGCAGCGGCTCACCCCCAGCGGCCCGGCCGTCGGGGTTTTGGCCGCGGCCCGATACACCTACCAGCAGGCGGTTCTCGACCCGGGGGACATCCTTCTCGCCTTCACGGACGGGGTCACGGACTCGCGCTCGCCGGCCGACGAACGCTTCGGGCGCCGGCGTCTGGAACAGATGCTCGATCAGAGATTTCCGTCCGCGACAGCTCTGACCCAACACGTCCAACAGCGCTTATCCACCTATATCGGTGACGCCGCACCCGAAGACGATATTACCGTGCTGGCGGTCCAACGCACCCCCTGACCGGCCGGCAACCCAAAAGCGGCCACCCCCATCGATTGAGCTTCAAGCGGGAACGTCCTCGGTGTCTTATTAACGGTCTCAGAATGGAACGGACACCTCCACAGGCTCGCGATTCCCTCCCCCCATAAGTTGTGGGAGAGGATAAGGGAGAGCGGGCTATTCGACGTCCGGCCTATTTTGAGACCATTGATATATCGATTATATAGAGACCCGCAGATGGTCGCAGGGCGACGTGGCCCCTGCAACCGGATGTCGGTTTCCAAGCTATCTCGGATTGACGCCTCGCTGGCGTGATGGGGGCTGGGCGGTGCTGATGAAGCAGCT
>JBFYWX010000105.1:0-3432 GCA_041310825.1 Desulfobacteraceae bacterium
CGGGCCGCCACCGTCTTGTCGATCTCGATGATGTCGAACTCCATCTGGTCGAGCACATCGAGCATGTCGTCCTGAAAGTCGGTATCGGCCTTGTCGATCTCGTCGATGAGCAGCACCGTGCGGGCCTCGGCTGTGAAGGCCTGGCCGATCCTGCCCATGCGGATGTAATCCTCGATCCGGCTGACATCGCGCTTGGAGTCGCCGAAGCGGCTGTCGTTTAACCGCGTGAGGGTGTCGTACTGGTAAAGCGCATCCACAAGCTTCATGCTGGACTTTACGTTCAACACGATCAGGGGCATCCCCAGGGCCTCGGCGATGGCGTAAGCCAGCATGGTCTTGCCGGTGCCCGGCTCGCCTTTGAGGAGCAGCGGCATTTCCAGCGCCATGGAGATGTTCACGATCTTGGCAAGCTCCTCGTCCAACACATAACGGGAGCCCCCGGCAAAGCGTTTGGTTTCCTTCGGTGTCGTCATGGGTGCTTACCTGGCATGTCGGTTTCGTTTGTTCTATGCAATGGTTGTCCGTTACGTTTCTCTTATTCTCAAACCCGTTACTCTTCCCTTCTCTTTCTTTTTACTCGTTACTCGTTGTTCGTTACTCGTTACTCTTTTTGCCTCATTCGTTTCGGATTCGATCCGAAAGCTCCCGCGTGAGCGTGAGCGCCTTCAAGGCCAGCGCCTCGCTCAAGGCTCCCATGCCGCAGGCCGGGGTGATGAGAGCGCGCGCCTTCAGTTCGTCCCGGTCGATCCCGAGGTCGGCGACCTGGGCGGACTTCTCCGCCCATTGCGCATGAAGGGCTTCGGCGCTTGCACGCGCGAGATCCTCGGGGCTCAAGGTCGGGACCAGGCCCCAGGCGATGATCCCGCCGCGCTGGACAAAGCGCCGGATCCCGTCGCGGTAGATCACGAACTGATCGAAGAAGGCGTAGGCATCGAAGCTGAGGATGTCGGCCTTCGAATCCAAAATCAGGGTCCAGTCGGCATTGGCGCAGATATGCACCCCCGCGAGCCCGCCTTCCTGGTGGATGGCCTCGATCATGGTCCCCAGGCTCTGCGTGATCTCATCCCGCCCCAGGCCGATATAAATCGAGGAGCCGAAGCCGGTGATCGCCGGATCGTCGATGAAAAGCAGCACCGGCCGGCCGAGGGCCCCAAGGCGCCGCACCTGCCAGCGCGCCCGCAGCGAGAGGAGCCGCACCATGACATCGCGCAGCTGGGGGTCGTAGAAGATTGCCTTGCCGTCGGAGTCGCAAAGACTCGTCCCGAAGGTTACCGGGCCGATGATCTGCCCCTTTACGGCAAGGGGCGGCGGTGTCCGGCCCCCGGCCTGGCGGAGCAATTCGAAAAAGCCGGGGGCGGCCTGCGGCGCCATCGCAAACCGGGAGCGGTCGAGGTCGTCCGCCGTGCCCTCCACCGCCAGGGCCTCCTCGTAAAAGCGTACCATGGCCTCTTCAAAACCGGGACCCGTTGTGTCGATCAGTGCGCGGCCGTCCGCTTCCGCAAGCCCGGGCATGCCCGCCGCAAACTGGCGGGTGATGCCCTCCGCCGGCACCTTGGGCAGCTGCACCCAGAGCGGGATCTCCGGCGTGTGCTCCCACACCAGACGCGCCGCCTCGAGGTAATCCGTAAGCGGCAGGCTGCCGATCAGGCAGGGCAGAGCGTTTCCCTTGAAATTTGAAGTCATGGGTCCTACTTGGTTCCGAAAATCTTGTCACCGGCATCCCCCAGGCCCGGCAGGATGTAGCCGATGTCATTCAACTTTTCGTCCACGGCGGCCACATACAGATGGACATCGGGGTGCAACGCTTCCACACGGCGGAGACCCTCGGGTGCCGCCACCATGAAAATCCCCTTGATCTGAGGGCAGCCGGATTCCTTGAGCAGATCGATCGCGGCCACCGTGGAGCCTCCGGTGGCCAGCATGGGATCCAGGATGAGCGCCATCCGCTCCTCCATGGACTTGGCGAGCTTCAAGTAGTAGCGCACCGGCGCCAGCGTCTCCTCGTTGCGGTAAAGGCCCACGATGCTGACCTTGGCCGACGGGATGAGGTTCAGCACTCCCGGCATCATGCCCAGCCCGGCCCGCAGAATGGGCACCACCGTGATCTTCTTGCCCTTGATCTTCTCCACCGCGACCGGCCCCGCCCACCCCTGGACCGTCTCTTTCTCGGTCTCCAGGTCCTTGGTGGCCTCGTAGGTCAGAAGCGTCGCGATCTCCGAGGCCAACTCCCGGAAATCCTTCGTCGTCACATTGATTTCGCGGGCCAAGGCTATTTTGTGTCTGATCAGTGGATGGTGAACGATGTGCACGGGCATGGGGCTCTCCCTTTTCGAGTTGCTATATAGTGAATTACTGAGAGGTGTCAATCGTCGGGCGCCTCTTGGCCGCACTCGACGCGAATTGACACCCCGCAGAGCCGGTGTTATAAACCATTCAAATCAAGTGACGGCCGCGGCCGGCCGGTTCCACTACCCAATGAGGTGCCTCTTGGCCAACATCATCCCCCTCGACGACAAGCTGGAAACCTCGCGGGAGAAGAAGGCCAGCATGCGCCGCAAGCAAAAAGCGGTGGCGGTGCGCCGGGTGGTCCAGTGCACGAGCTGCAACCTCAAGTGCGAGAAGTGCGGCACCCAGGTCGAACCGGGTGCCGGCTGCACCCAGGAACGCTGCCCCCACTCGCGGATCCCTTACCGTTTCTGCGAGGCCTGCGAGGAGGAGTACCTCGACTACATCGAGCGGCTCCAGGGTCGCGGGGATCCCGACTGCTATTGGCACAACGAGGAGTGGGGCGACGCCTGGCGCAAATGGATCGACTACCAGGGAAGCATCGACCGCTACGTTAAATCCAAGGAATTTCTGCGGCTGATTCAGGAGTTCAAACAGCCCTGAGTCGGAGGAGGTATCATGTTTGGAATCGGCATGCCGGAGCTCATCATCATTCTCGTCATCATCCTCATCATTTTCGGCGCCGGCAAGCTGCCGGAAATCGGCTCCGGAATCGGCAAGGCCATCAAGAACTTCAAGGGTGCCGCCGAGGACGAAGAGAAGAAGGACAAGGGACCGGACAAAATCGGAGAGGATAAGAAGAGCTGACCCTCGCCGGGGCGCCTTGCCCGCGCCCCGCTACCCCATCGCGGTTTCCATCGGATTCGAAGTCATTCCCAACCCGCGCTATATCCACTGCGGTGCATCCAACGGCCCTCGGCCCCCATTTCCCCCTGGCCGACCTTTAGTCTCTTACCAATGAAATTGTGTGTGTTTTGTGTACAATATTTTTACCTGGGTTCGACAGTCATAGGCAAACGCTATAGAGCCTGGGTTCGACAGTCATAGGCAAACGCTATAGAGAATAACAAAACAATTCGGGTGGTTGCGATTAGAGACCGATTCAGCGTGTGTCTATGGATTTAGGGGGTGGTTTCGAGCTTTACA
>JBFYWX010000108.1:0-7471 GCA_041310825.1 Desulfobacteraceae bacterium
CCGGTTCGCCGCGACGGAGCAGTGCCCCTGGCGCGGCCGGCTGATCGTGGCCGAAGTGCACGACGAGAACGCCCACGCCGTGGGCGGGATCGCCGGGCATGCGGGGCTCTTCGGCACCGCGGCGGGGATTCGGTGCCTGTTGGCGGAGCTCGTCTGCGCCCATCACGGCAAGGGGCGGCTGTTCGACCGCCGCACGGTGCGCCGCTTCATGCAGCGGGTGCCCGGGACCGACAAATGCCTCGGGTTCGACATGCCCGTCCCCGTCAATCCAAGCTGCGGGCGGTTCTTCCCTCCCACCGCCGTCGGCCACCTGGGCTTTACCGGGACCTCGTTTTGGGTCGATTTAGAGCGGCGGATCATGGTCATTCTTCTGACCAACCGGGTGCACCCCTCGCGCGCCACCATCGCCATCCGCGCCTTCCGGCCCGTGCTGCACGACGCCGTCATGCAGGCCCTCGGTGCGGTCCCATGAGGGGTCCGACACGGCGCCGGGAATAATTTTTGCTTGTGTTCGGAAGAGGGGTTTGCTAATCTTAACAGATTAAAAATAAAAAAATGATTTGTCCGGCGGACGCCGGGAAATGAGGGCATATGTCGTTTTTTGACGGGGTGTTGGGAGTGTTTTCGAACGATTTGGCCATCGATCTTGGGACGGCCAACACGCTGGTCTACGTGAAGGGCAAGGGGATCGTTTTAAGCGAACCCTCGGTGGTGGCGGTCAGCACGAACCACCGCGCCAAAAACCGCGTGCTGGCGGTCGGCCTCGAGGCGAAGAACATGCTCGGGAAAACCCCGGGGTCCATCATTGCCATCCGGCCCATGCGCGATGGGGTCATCGCCGACTTCGAAGTCACCGAGGCCATGCTGCGTCACTTCATCCACAAGGTGCACAACCGGCGGACCTTCGTTCGGCCCCGGATCATCATCGCCGTGCCCTCCGGCATCACCCAGGTGGAAAAGCGCGCGGTGCGCGAATCGGCCGAATCGGCCGGGGCGCGGGAGGTGTTCCTCATCGAGGAGCCGATGGCCGCCGCGATCGGCTCCGGGCTGCCGATCACCGAGCCCATCTGCAACATGGTCGTCGACATCGGGGGCGGCACCACCGAGGTGGCCGTCATCTCCCTCAAAGGCATCGTCTACAGCCGCTCCGTACGGGTGGCCGGCGACAAGATGGACTCGGCCATCATCCAGTACATCAAGCGCAAATACAACCTGCTGATCGGGGAACGGACGGCGGAGGCCATCAAGACGACCATCGGCAACGCCTACCCCGATCCCCAGAATCTCGAGACCATCGAGGTCAAGGGCCGCGACCTCGCCTC
The DNA here is from genome assembly GCA_041310825.1 of Desulfobacteraceae bacterium. Classification (GTDB taxonomy): domain Bacteria; phylum Desulfobacterota; class Desulfobacteria; order Desulfobacterales; family SpSt-501; genus SpSt-501. The sequence goes on from JBFYWX010000108.1 coordinate 1,323, forward strand.
GGGCATCCCCAAGATTCTCTCCATCGATTCCGAGGAGATCCGGGTGGCCATTTCCGAGCAGATCGACGCCATCGTGGAAACCGTCAAAATCGCCCTGGAGCAGACGCCGCCGGAGTTGTCGGCCGACATCGTGGACCGCGGCATCATCCTGACGGGCGGCGGTGCGCTGCTCAAGAACATGGACAAGCTCCTGCGGGAAGAGACCAGCCTGCCGATCACGGTGGCGGAGCGACCGCTGGAGACCGTCGCCCTGGGCTCAGGGAAGGTCCTGGACAACATCGACCTCCTCAAGGAGATCGTGATCAGCTGACCGCTTTATGTTTTCCAAAAAGACGGTTCTGATTCTTGCCGGAATCCTCCTCGTCACGGTCAACATCATTTTTCTGGCGATCGCGACCAAGCGCCCGCCGGCATGGGGGGTGGGGCGGTTGCTGCTCGCCTTTGTCGCCCCCTTTCAGGAGGTGACCTCCCGGGCCGTGAGAGCGTCCGAGCGGGTGTGGGAGGAGTATTTTCGACTGATCGCGGTGGCCCAGGAAAACGAGCGCCTCAGGCGCGAGCTGGAAGCCGCCATGGAGCGCGCCCACCGGCAGCGGGAAATCGAACTGGAAAACGAGCGGCTGCGGGAGTTGCTCGGTTTCAAACAGGCGCTCGCCCGGCCGGGGGTGGCGGCCCGGATTGTGGCCAAGGACCCCTCCTCGTGGTTCAACACGGTCATTATCGACAAGGGGGCGGCCGACGGCCTGACCAAAGGACTTGCCGCGGTCACCTCGCGCGGGGTTGCGGGGCAGATCGTCGAGGTCTCCCTTCATCAGTCCAAGCTGATGCTGATCATCGACCCCAACAGTGCGGTCGATGTGTTGATTCAGCGCAACCGGGTCCGGGGGATCGTCAAGGGGACTTTCCAAGAGGAGTGCTCGCTCGAATTCGTCATGCCCGAGGACGATGTGCGGCTGGGGGACAGCGTCGTCTCCTCCGGGTTTGACGGGGTTTACCCCAAGGGGCTTCCGGTCGGATCCGTGAGCGCCGTCAAAGGGCAGGGCGTTGGTTTCTTCAAGGAGGTGCGGGTCCGGCCTGCCGTGGATTTCGACAAACTGGAGGATGTGCTGATTATTTTGGCGCCGCGCCCCTTCACACCGGCAGGCCCCCGATGAGGTTTTTCTGGTACATCGGTGTCAGCCTGGTCTTGGTCGTCTGCCGGACCACGCTGCTGCCTTACACCACGGCCATCGGAAACTTCTTCGATCCGCTCATCGCCCTGGTCGTCTATCTGGCCGTCTTCCGCCCGTTGCCCGAAAGCATCTCCCTGCTCGTGTTCCTGGGAATCCTGATGGACACCCTCTCGGGCGGGCCGTTCGGCCTTTTCCTGACCTCCTATGTCTGGCTGTTCATCGGGGTGCGCCTGGTGGCGGCCCTCATCCGGGTGGAAGCGCCGATGCTGCTGGTCCTTCTGATGACGGCAGGGGTGCTGTTGCAAAATATCATTTTCCTCGCCGCCATGACGGCGTTCCATTTGACCCGGCCTGATTCCGGGGATATGCTCGGTGTCTTCGCCGGACAGGTGGGCTGGATGCTTCTGATCGGCCCCTTGCTGGCGGTACTGATGCGGTCGGTCGAACGCTCGGCCACAGCGGGCCGCCGCCGACCGGCACCGGCGAAGTGAGCCTTCCCGGACGGCCTGCCGGCTTTCGATGCATGCCCCGGTCGGATGAAGGGGCCACCCTCACTTCATGCAGCAGAGTACCATGAGCGGCTTCATCAAAGCGGGTGACAACGAGTGGGTCAAGCAGCGGATCGTCGGGTTTTCGATCCTCGCGCTCATGGCATTTCTGGTGCTTCTGGCCCGCCTGGTCTACCTGCAGGCGGTCATGGGGGAGGACTATCAGCGCCTCTCCGTCAACAACAGCATCCGGTTGCAGATCATCGACCCCCCGCGGGGTCTGATCCTGGACCGCGACGGTGTCAAACTGGCCGAGAACCGGCCCTCCTTCGACGTGAGCTTCATTCCCAAAGATGCCGGCGACCCACGCCGCGTGGTCGAGGCACTCGCCGTCCTCCTGCAGGTACCCTTCGACGACCTCTGGGGCCGGGTAAAGCACACCCGAGGGCTGGGGGCGTTCCGGCCGGTGATCTTGAAACAGGATATCGGACGGGACGCGCTCGCCGTGGTGGAAGCCCGCAAAATCGACCTGCCGGGGGTGATGATCGACGTCAGAGTGCGCCGCCACTACATTCACGAATTTTTGGCCTCGCACCTGATCGGCTATCTCGGCGAAGTCAGTCTCGAGGAGTTGAACCGCAGCACCGGGGCGGAGTTGCGAGGCGGGGATATCATCGGCAAGTCCGGGGTGGAGCGTTCCTATGAGGCCTTCCTGCGCGGGGATCCCGGCGGGCGCCAGGTGGAGGTCAACGCCAGCGGGCAGGTGATGCGGGTCTTGAATGCGGTGGCGTCCCGGCCGGGCCGCAACCTGCACCTCACCATCGACCATGAGCTCCAGGTGCGGACGGAGCAATTGCTGGAGGGCATCCCCGGTGCGGCGGTCGCCGTGGATCCGCAAACCGGTCATGTGCTGGCCCTGGCCAGCTCGCCCCCGTTTCCCCCGAACGCTTTTGTGAGCGGCATCGACGCGGCCCGCTGGCAGAGTCTCGTTTCACACCCCTTCCGGCCTCTGGAAAACAAGGCCCTCCAGGGCGAGTATCCTCCCGGCTCGACCTACAAGATCATCACGGCCATCGCCGGACTCGAGGAAAAAGTCATCGACGAGACCACGACCTTCGATTGTGTCGGGTTTCTCCCGTTCGCCGGGCGTGACTACCGCTGCTGGAAGAAGGAGGGCCATGGCCGCGTCGACTTGCGCCGGGCTCTGGCGGAGTCCTGCGATGTCTACTTCTACCGGGTGGGGCAGCGGCTGGGCGTCGACCGAATCGCCTGGTACGCCAAGGCGAGCGGCCTGGGAGCGAACACCGGGGTCGAGCTTGAACCGGAGTCGCGCGGGCTGATTCCCTCATCCGTATGGAAGCGCAGACGCTTCGGCGTCCCCTGGCAGGACGGCGAAACCCTCTCGATTTCGATCGGTCAGGGCTATAACCTGACGACCCCGTTGCAGATGGCCATGCTCACGGCGGCGGTCGCCAACGGCGGCACGCGCCATCGGCCGCTTCTCCTGGACCGGGTGGAGACGATGGAGGGGCAGGTGGTGCACCAGAACCGGCCCGAGGTTATCGGTAGGCTTCCGGCCAGTGCCCGCACGCTGGCGCTGGTCCAGCAGGGGCTTTCCGCTGCCGTGAACGGCGAACGGGGCACCGCCCGCCGCGCGCACCTGAACGACGTCGAAATCGCGGGCAAGACCGGGACCTCCCAGGTCGTCGGCCGCCGGGAGGGCGGGGACGACTACGTGCCCCCCCACCTGCAGCCGCACGCCTGGTTCGTGTGCTACGCCCCCGTGCAGGCCCCGCGGATCGCCATTGCGGTGGTGGTCGAAAACGGCGAGCACGGATCGAGCGCCGCCGGCCCCATCGCCCGCGAAATGGTGAAGGCCTACCTCCGGCGGCCCGCGGCAGGACCGCAGACGGCCGCCGAGAAGATCCTTGTTCTGGCCGGAGACGGCTGATCCGCCATGGCTCAGACACAAAAGACTCAACGGACTCAACAGACTCTCTGACTCGACCCATGTTCGACCGCCGCTTGATCACCAACTTCGACTGGAGCCTGTTCGCGCTGGCCCTGACCCTCGGGGGCATCGGGCTCGCCTCCGTCTACAGCGCGGTGACGGCCGACCCGCCGCCAGCGCCCCAGAGGATCCTTTTCTTCAAACAGCTGATCTGGTTCAGCATGGGGCTCGTGATCATGGTCGCCACGATCTCCTTCAATTACCGCATGCTGGAGCGCTGGGCGCACCCGGTCTTCATCGGCTGCGTGCTGTTGCTGCTGGCGGTGGTGCTCTTCGGCAAACTGGCCGGAGGCTCCCGGCGCTGGCTGATTCTCGGCCCCGTCCATTTCCAGCCCTCGGAGATAATCAAAATCGCCGTGGTGCTGGTGCTGGCGAAATGCTATGCCAAAAATGCGAATCCGCTGGGGCTCACCCTGCGCGACCTCATCCGCCCCATGCTCATGACCGCCTTGCCGGCGGGTTTGATTGTCATTCAGCCGGACCTGGGCACGGCAGGACTTGTGGTGCTGATCGCGGTCACGATCACCCTCTTCGCCAAGGTGGAGCGCCGCACGCTGCTCCTGTTCGTGGCCGCCGGCGGCGCCGTGGTGCCGATCGTCTGGTCGCTGCTCAAGGACTACCAGCGCCGCCGCATCTTGACCTTCCTCGACCCGGCCCACGACCCCCTGGGGGCGGGGTATCACATCATCCAATCGAAGATCGCCATCGGCTCGGGTATGATCACCGGCAAAGGCTATCTGCAGGGAACCCAAAACGCGCTCTCCTTTCTGCCGGAGGAGCACACCGATTTCATTTTTTCGGTCCTGGCCGAAGAGTGGGGGCTGGTGGGGGCGGCGGTCCTGATCCTGCTCTTCGCCCTCCTGGTGGTGCGGGGCCTCAGCATCGCCCACCGTTGCCGCGACCCCTTCGGGACGCTGCTCGCCGTCGGCATCACTTCCCTGCTCTTCTGGCAGGTCGTCATCAACATCGGCATGACCATGGGCCTTGCGCCCGTCGTCGGCGTGCCCCTGCCGTTCATCAGCTACGGGGGGTCGTCGACCATTACCATTGCCATATGCGTGGGGCTTCTCATGAACGTGAGCATGCGGCGCTTCATGCTGGAGTGAAGGGGGTCGCCTCCCTCCTCCATGCCCCGCCAACCACCAACCACCCGAATCCCATTTCTCTTGAAAAATGTTTTGACAAGCTTTTCGGGCGGTGTTATAGACCGCGCATTCCTTTTTTCCCTCGTAGTCAATCCGTGGTCGTCACTTTTTAGTCGTCGAGATGGAGGCTGGGGTTATGGCACAGGCGGGTATGCGCCAGCTGGCGTCGGGCACCGGGCTGATCCTTGTGTTGACTGTCTTGCTTCTGCTGGCCGGTGGACCCGCGTCGGCCGCTTCAGAGGAATCCGGCGGCGGGGTCACCGTCATCCCTGACTGGACCGTGACCATCCAGATCGCCAACTTTCTTTTCCTCATTTTCGCCCTCAATCTTCTTCTGTACCGCCCCATCCGCAGGATCCTCGCCGAACGCCGGGAAAAATTCAAGGCGCTGGAGACCACCATCGACAGTGCCACGAAAAGCGCCCAGGAGAAGGAGAGCGCCTTTGCCCTGGCCATTCGGGACGCACGCGCCCGGGGCCTGAAGGAAAAGGAGGCGTTGGTGCACCAGGCCGAGGAGGAGGAGCGCCGAGTGATTGAATCGATCAACCGGAAGGCGCAGGCCGAGGCGGCGGAGATGCGTCTCAAGATTGCCCGCGAGGCCGAGCAGGCAAGCCGCTCGCTCGAGGCGCAGGTAGACCTTTTTGCCAAAGAGATCAGCCAAAAAATCTTGGGGAGGGCGGTGTGATGAAGCTCCTGGGATTTGCGCAGCCGGCCGCACGGAAACGAACCCGTCGGATCATTCTTCCGGCGGTCGCGTTGCTGTTGCTGGTGGCATCCGGTTCCGCGTGGGCCGCGGGGGGCGGCTTCACCGCGACGGACGGCTACCGTGTCATGAACTTCGCGGTGCTTTTCGCCGTCCTGGTGTTTCTGCTCCGCAAACCCATTCCGCGGGCGCTGAACGGCCGCATCACCGGCATCCAGGATCAGCTGAAAGACCTGGAAGCCCGCAAGGCCGAGGCTGAAAAACAGCTGGCCGAGACCAACCAGCGGCTGAGCGCGCTCGAGAAAGAGGCCGAACGGATCATGGCGGACTACGTCCGGCAGGGCCATGAGGCCAAGGCGCGCATCCTCAAAGATGCCGAGGCGGCCGCCGCCAAAGTTCAGGCCCAGGCCCGGCGCAGCATCGAACACGAGTTCGAACAGGCCAAGGCCCGCCTGCAGGCGGACATCTTCGAGAAATCCCTGGCGAACGCCGAGGAGCTGATGAAGCGCAGCATCACGGCTCAGGACCAGGCCAAGCTCGTCGAGGACTATCTCGAGAAGGTGGTGAGGGCATGAAGAATCTGGCCGTCGCACGACGCTACGCCAAAGCGCTGCTCCTGATCGGGGTTCAGGA
>JBFYWX010000169.1:0-9141 GCA_041310825.1 Desulfobacteraceae bacterium
TCAATAACCTCGCATGGTATGAAACCAAAACCAAGGCTTCCAACCGCAGAATCGACCTTGGGCCCGCCATGATGACCGAACTCAAAAAATGGCGGCTCGCCTGTCCGCATAGTGAACTTGATTTGGTTTTTCCAAATAAGGCCGGGCAGCCTCTTGACCATAAAAACATGGTCAGCCGCCAATTTATGCCGGCGTTAAGGGCGGCGGGAATCGATAAGATCAGGTTCCATGACCTCAGACACACCTACGCCAGCCTGATGATCGAGCAGGGCGAGAACATCAAATACATTCAAACCCAGCTTGGGCACTCAAGCCCGACCGTCACGTTGAATGTTTATGCCCACCTCATGAAGGCCACCAACCAGGAGGCACCCTCAAGGCTGGAGGACACCATTTTTAAAAATTTTGGTAGCAAAATGGTAGCAGAAAACGAAAAAGGGGTTACGGTCCTAACCGTACCCCCTTGATTTTGTTGGTAGGCACGCGGGGATTTGAACCCCGGACCCCTACCGTGTCAGGGTAGTGCTCTCCCCCTGAGCTACGTGCCTGTCGTAAAAAAATTTTCTAACACCGCGACTGTTGGCTGTCAAGCCTATTTGCCGGTATCGGGCGCTTGTCAGCTGTTCTTTTTTGAGCCGTTCCCGAACCCCGACTGTAAGATGTGGAGCCCTACATAGGTGTAATGCAAGCCGGACAGGACGGTGATGGCGGCAGTACCCCAGAAGAGGGAGCGTTTCGCCGGGTCGGCCCAGGCCGTCTGCAGGTCCAGCAGGCTGAAGGCGATCGTGACGACCTGCAAGGCGGTGGTCCACTTGCTGATGAGCGATGGGCGGATTTCGAAGGGGACGCGGGTGAAGGCCAGGACCGCGATTCCGGTGACGATGATGACGTCGCGGCTGATCACGACCACGACGAGCCACCCGGGGATGTCTTGGAGGACCCCGAGGGTGATGTAGGCCGCGGTGAGGAGAAGTTTGTCGGCGATGGGGTCGAGAATGGCCCCGAGCTCGCTACGCTGGTTCATGGCGCGCGCGATCAGCCCGTCCAGGCCGTCGCTCACCCCGGCCAAAATGAACACCAGCAGGGCATAGCCGTGCAGGTTCCGGATCAGGAAAATTACGAACAGCGGGATCATCAGGATCCGCAGAACGGTGAGGATGTTGGGGATGTTGATGGTGAGCTTGGGCCTGCGCCGGAAGCCCCAGGGTTTAGGAACCGACATGTCCGCTCGCTGCCTGTGTCGATTAGGTCGGCCCCGGAGAGGGTCCCCTATTTCGGGTTGAGGGCCACTTTCAGGGCGTTTTCCAACGCTTCGACCACGGTTACTTCGAATGTGTCGAAAGAGTGCAGGGCCAGGGCGGCCGCCAGCTCGCGCCCGTCGCCCGCATAGTTAACGAGCAAGGTCGCCTCGTTCGGCTTCATCTCTTGGACCTGGATCCCGCGCACGCCCGGAAGCCCGACGAGCGTCCGGCGCAGTTTTACGAAATTGGCAAGATTGCCGCTGCCCTCCACGGTGAGCGCCACCGGGGCGGTCGCCGCCGCGGGTGCTGCTTGCAGCGCTCCCGCCTCGGCCAGGGCCCCCCGGATCTTTCCGGCCGCCACCGTGGCCTGGACCAAAACCCGGTGCTGCCGGCCGGAAGGGGCCTCCGAGAGCACCCTGAAACCCTGAATGTACTCCTCCGGGCGGTCGAGCAGAAGCTCGTTCATCTTTTTGAAGTTCTGCGCAAAACCCTCGGGGGTTGCAATCTCGACGGCAACGGCTGCGACCGCCTGTTTGAGACCGCCGGCGATGGCGGCCTCCCGGGTTGCCGGTATGTTGCCCCCCGTCAGCACGGCCGACCCCACCACCGTGATCGTCCGGGTCTCCTCCGGCCGCTGGGCCCCGGCCGACCCACCGAGGATCACCCAGGAGAGAACCAGGATGGCTGAACACTTGCAGATGGCCGTGCGCAGCGTCATAAAATCCGTCCGTAACGTGCGGTTCGATTATTCGGCGATTTACCCAGCCCTCCGGGGAGGTAGATCACCGATAAATAGACGAGAATGGTCATCGTAGCAAGGGAGGATGTCAAACCTTCCGTTCCAGGGTGTAATCGGCGATGTCGCGCATGGTGTCAAGGGCGGCGGAGGGCGGGAAGTCGGCCAGGGCCGCCTTGGCCTTATCGATGTAGAGCGCGGCCACTTTTTCGGCGTAGCGCAAAGCGCCGCAACCTTTCAGCAGCTCGAGCAGTTTCCGGAAATCCTCGTCCGTGAAATCCACATCCCGGACCAACCCGGCGATCCATTTGCGGTCGGCGGAGCGGGCGTTTCGCAGGGCGTGGATCAGCGGCAGGGTGAGCTTGCCCTCCCGCAGGTCGGCGCCGGTCGCCTTGCCGAGCTGCGGGGTCTCGGCCACATAGTCGAGAAGATCGTCGACGACCTGGAAGGCCATGCCCAGGTTGAAACCGTAGTCCGCCAGGGCGCTCTGCCGCTCCGCGGAAGCATCCGCCAGAACGGCGCTCACCCGGCAGGCGGCCTGGAAGAGCAGGGCGGTCTTGCGGCGGATGACCTCCAGGTATTCGTCCTCGGACAGGCTGGTGTCGCCCTTGCGCATCAGCTGGTGCACCTCACCCTGGGACATGGCCTCGGTCAACTCGGCCAGAATCCGAACGACCGCGATCCGCTCGGTGCCGGCGGTGATGGCCAGGGCGCGCGCCAGCAGAAAATCCCCGACCAGAACCGCGATGGAGTTGCCCCACACGAGGTGGGCCACGGGTTTGCCGCGCCTGAGAGAGGCCCCGTCCACCAGGTCGTCATGGAGCAGGGTGGCGGCGTGCAGGTACTCGAAGGCGGTCGAGAAGGTCTTGTCGTAGGTGCCGGCGTAGCCGCACACCTTGGCGGCGAGCACCATCAGGAGCGGCCGCAGGCGTTTGCCCCCGCTGAACAGAATGTGGCCGGCCACCTCCCGCACGAGGTCAAGGTGCGGATCGAGGTTTTTCACGAGTTCACGTTCGATCTTATCCAGATCGTCTTTCACCGCTTCCAGGATTCTGCGCTTGAGATCGCTCACGCCACCTCCCCCATCAAGTCGTATTCCATGGCATCGTTGACACGCACCCGCGCAAACCGGCCGATGGCAAGCTCATGCCCGGAGGCGGCCGTGTTGACATAGGTGACCCCGTCCACCTCGGGGGCCTGAAAATAGGTGCGCCCGACGAACAGGTGGTTCCCCAGGGTCTCCTCGATCAGCACCGGATAGATCTTGTCGATTCGCCCCTGGTTGATTTCGGCGGCAATATCCATCTGGGCCGACATCAGCTGGTCGTAGCGGTCCTGGGCGACCGCCGGGGGCACATGGCGGCGCAAACGGTGGGAAGGGATGTCCTCCGCATCAGAATAGACGAAGGCGCCCAGGTGGTCAAACCGAACCTCCTCGGCAAAGCGCATCAGCTCGTCGAAATCCTTGTCGGTCTCGCCCGGGAACCCCACGATGACGGTGGTGCGCAGGACGGCATCCGGGACAATCCCCCGGATGCGTCGGCAAAGGGCGTGCAGGTGCTCGTGCGTGGTGCGCCGGCCCATACGCTTGAGCACCCGGTTGCTGGCATGCTGGATCGGCAGGTCGAAATAGGAGCAGACGTGGGGGTGGGCGGCGACGGCGCGGATGAACTCCTCGTCGATGCTCTCCGGGTGGCAGTAAAGCACCCGGATCCAGGGTTTCTCCGCACCATTGCGCCGGTTCGCGGAGAGTCCCGCCAGGGAATCGACCAGGCGACCGAGGGAGCGGGGGGGGACGAGATCCCTGCCGTAGGCGGTCGTGTCCTGGGCCACGAGGATCAGCTCCTTGACGCCCCCGGCGATCAGCTCCCTCGCTTCCGCCGTCAGATCCTCCAGCGGGCGGCTGCGGTGCCGGCCCCGCAGCCTCGGAATGATGCAGTATGTGCAGTCGCGGCTGCAGCCCTCGGCGATTTTGAGGTAGGCCATGTGGGGGGTCGACAGCACCCGCGGGCAATCACGATCAGAGTCTATGGCACGGTCGGGGTCCGGCAGGATGGCCGCGCGCGCACGACCGAAATTGCCGACCGCGTCGACGATCTGGTCAAACGCCCCCGTTCCGAGAAACACATCGACATCGGGCATGGTACGGACGATCTCCTCCCGGTAGCGCTCCGGGAGGCACCCGGCCACGACCAGCCGCTGGCAGCCGCCGGTTTTCTTGAGCTCGGCAAGCTCTATAATGGTGTCGAGCGATTCCTGGGCTGCGGCTTCGATGAAGCTGCAGGTATTGACGACGATGGTGTGGGCCTCTTCCGGGTCGTCCGTCAGGGACCAACCGGCCTGCCGCAGGCGGCCCAGCATGTTTTCGCTGTCCACCTGGTTCTTGGCGCAGCCGAGGCTGACGAGATGCAACTTCATGATTCCATCGCGTGCCCGGCGCCGCCCCATGAAAAAGATCGGTCCTCCGGTCCGGGGCCCGGCACGATGTTAAATTGTTTAATCGTAAATGGAATCTAACAAGAGGGCCGCCAATGTCAACGCCGTGGGGTGCTTTGCAACGGCTCCGATACGAATCCCGATGATGCGTGGTTTTCCAGGCTGCCGTCGGGCCTCTCGACGACGATCAGCCCCTCGACGCCCGCGAGCCGTTCGATCAGCGATAGGCCCTTATCCGCGCCCATCACCAGCAAGGCGGTGGCCAACCCGTCGGCCAGGGTGCAGTCGGGCGCCAGCACCGAGGCGCTGACCACGCGGTTCGCCACCGGATAACCGGTCCGAGGGTCGATGATGTGGGCATAGCGCACCCCGTCGCGGATGAAGAAATTACGGTAATCGCCGCTGGTCGCAAGGGCCTGCTCTATAAGCGTCAGAACCGCATGCAGATCATCGACGCGGGCATCGGGCGTGGGCCGGCTGATGCCGACCCGCCAGGGCTGTTGGTCCTTTCTCTTCCCAGCGGCGTAGGCCTCACCGCCGATCTCCACCAGGAAATCCGTGAAACCGGAGCGGCGGACGACCACCGCCACCTGGTCCACGCCGTAGCCTTTGGCAATCGAGGACAGATCGAGGCTGACCCCCGCCCGATGCTTGACCAGCGCCCCGTGCGCCCGGATCTCAATCGCATCGAACCCGACTTCACCCCGCAGGGCGGCGATCGATTCGGCCGCCGGCACCGTGTCCCGGCGCCTGCCGCGGCCGAAGCCCCAGAGATCGACCAGCGGGTTCACGGTCCCGTCCCAGGCCCCTTCCGAAAGCATGTGGACCTTTGCGGCGGTCTGCATCACCCGCAGGAAATCGGCCGAGACGGGGAACTCAGTACCGGTCTCCTGGAACCGGTTGAAACGGCTGATTTCGCTCTCGGGGAGGTAGGGCGACATGCTGCGGTTGATCTCGTCCAGACGCTGCTCGATCGCTTGCTTCAAGGCCTTCAGCGCGCCGGCGGTTCCGGACACCACCTTGACGTGGTAGGTGGTGCCCATGGTTCGCCCCTCGATCAGGTGCTCCCGCCGCGTGTCGCAGCCGGCGGCCAGGAAGGCCAAGAGAAAAAAGATGAAAAAGTAACGAGTAACGAGCAACGAGTAACGAGTGAAGGATGAAAGTGCGTTTTCTTTTGGATGCTCCGGGTGAGAGGTGCGTCTGCAAAAAACCGCCCCCCGGTCATTGGCTTTATCTTTTGACTCGTTACTCGTTACTCGTTGCTCGTTGCTCATGGCTCTCAACAAATCCTCGGAAGCTGCTCCCCGGCCAGCATGTCGACGATGCGGGTGCCGCCGATCCGGGTCCGCATGACCACCCGGCCGGGGGCGTCTGCGAGGCACTCGCCGATGACCACCGCATCGCGGCCGCGGGGATCGGCACGCATCGCTGCGAGGACTGCCGGGGCGTCGGCCGGGGCAACGAAGGCGATGAGTTTGCCCTCGTTGGCCAGGTAGAGCGGGTCGAGCCCCAGGATTTCGCAGAGGCTGGCGACCTCGGGCTTGAGCGGGATGGCCGCCTCGTGGATGCGGATGCCGACCCCGGAGTTTTCGGCGATCTCGTTCAAGGCCGTCCCCAGTCCCCCCCGGGTGGGGTCGCGCAGCACGTGGATCCCGCCCGCGGCGGCGAACATCGCGCGGACCATGTGGTTGAGGGGGGCGGTGTCGCTCTGCACCGTGGTCTCGAAGGAGAGCCCCTCGCGGCGCGCCAGCACGCTGACCCCGTGATCGGCGATCGATCCGCTCAGGATGATCACATCGCCCGGCTGCGCCCAGTGGCTGGCAACCTCGACCGACTCCGGGATAAGACCGATCCCGGAGGTGTTGATGAATATTTTGTCGGCCGCCCCCCGGGGGACGACCTTGGTGTCCCCGGTCACCACCTGCACCCCGGCGGCGTGGGCGGCCTTTCCCATCGCGGCTACGATGGCCTCCAGCTGGTCCACCGGGAAGCCCTCCTCGATGATCAGCGCCGCGCTGAGGTAGAGCGGGACGGCCCCGCACATGGCCAGGTCGTTCACCGTGCCGTAGACGGCCAGCTCGCCGATGTTCCCGCCGGGGAAGAAAATCGGGTCGACGGTGTAGGAGTCCGTCGAAAAGGCCATCCGCCGTCCATCAATCTCGAAGATGGCCCCGTCGTTCAGCTGGGCCAGGATCGGGTTGTCGAACACCGGCAGGAGCATCTCCTTCGTCATCCGGTGCGAGATCTTCCCCCCGCTCCCATGGTCCAGCAGTATTTTTTCAGTTTTCATGCAGTGCACCTGTTTGACTTTTATTCCAAGGATTTCATGTTCAGGTGGAAGCTCCGCCTCGGCGAAACCGCTATCTCATCGCGGCTGGAGCCTACTCCGCCGAAGTACAGGCTACGAAGGCCGGGAGCCGCTCCCTCAGAAACAACTGCGGTTTGATCGTTGCTGCTTGTTTTCCTCCGGCGCATCACGATCTTTTACTCGTTGCTCGTTGCTCGTTACTCATCACTATACTTGTAATACGCCGCGCAGGTCCCCTCGCTCGAGACCATGCAGGGCCCCACCGGGTCGATGGGGGTACAGACCCTTTTGTACAGGGCGCACTCGGGCGGAATTTTCTTGCCGGTCAAAATCTCGCCGCAGGCGCAGCCTTTGGGGGGCTTGGCCTCCGGGAACGCGAGGCCGAAGCGCCGCCCCGCGTCGAAGGCGGCATACGCCGGGCGGATGTTCAGGCCGCTGGCGGGGATCCGGCCGATACCGCGCCAGCAGGCATCGGCGGGTTCGAACACCTCCGCCAGCACCTCACGGGCTTTGGCGTTGCCCGCTGGGCTGACGGCCCGCGGGTAGGCATTTTCAAGGGCGGGGCGGGCGGCTTCGATCTGCGCGACCAGCATGGCGACCGCCTGGAGAATGTCCGCCGGTTCGAACCCGGCCACGACACAGGGGATGCGGTGCCGCTCGAAAAACGGCCGGTAGGCATCAAGGCCGATAATCACCGAGACGTGGCCGGGCAGGATGAACCCGTCGATCCTGACCGCATCGAGCCCCATGAGGGCTTCGAGCGCCGGCGGCACAAGCTTGTGGGCCGAGATCACCGAAAAGTTGGTGAGCTTGCTGCCGGCCGCCGTCGTGATGGCCGCGGCGATGGTCGGCGCCGTGGTCTCGAACCCCACCCCGAGAAAGACCACCTGGCGGTCGGGTTCCTTGCGGGCAATGGTGAGGGCGTCCATGGTCGAGTAGACCACCCGGATGTCGCGGCCCTCGGCCCGTTCGCGCTGCAGGGAGGAGGCGCTGCCCGGAACCCGCATGAGGTCGCCGAAGGTTGCCACGGTGACCCCCGGCTGCCGGGACAACTCGACGAAGGCGTCGATCTCCGCCTGGTCGGTGACACAGACCGGGCAGCCCGGGCCCGAGAGAAGCGAGAGGGTCCGCGGCAGCACGGAGCGAATTCCGCTCCGGAAAATGGAGACGGTGTGGGTGCCGCAGACCTCCATGAGCCGGATGGGGCGGCGGCTGGTCTGCCGGATCTTCTCTGCAAGCTGCCGGGACAGGTCGGCGTCCCGGTACTCCTCGCTATGCTTGATGGCCATGTCCTTTATCCTTTCCCCCCATCGATAAAATCCCCCCTTCGCCCCCCTTTGTCAAAGGGGGGGGGGGTGGCGTGGCTGGCAACGCCTTATCTTCCCTCCTTTGTCATCTGTTCTTCTCCCCCTTTGCCAAAGAAGGGAGGGGTTGGCGGAAGCTCTTTTCTCTCCCCCTTTGGAAAAGGGGGTCGGGGGGATTTTGGAGCCGAATCCCTTGACTGATTAGTTTCTGGGTTAGGTGTCCTCGACGCCACGGTCCATGCGTGCAGCCGCTGCGACCGCCTGCCCGAGGGCGATGCCGCCGTCGTTGGTCGGCACCAGACGGTGGCTGTAGACCTCGAAACCGCGGGAGGTCAGCGCAGGAATAAGACCTGAGAGCAGGCGGGCGTTCTGGAACACCCCGCCGCTCAAAACCACCCGCTTCAGTTGCCTTTCCGACCCGATCCGGGCGCAGATTTCGGTCAGCATCCGCACGACCGTGTTGTGAAAACGGGCGCTGATGACCGGCAGGGGAATACGGTGCCCCAGGTCCTGCACGACCCCGCGGATGACGGGAGCGGGCAGGATGCGGATGGGGGTCTGTCCCTCCACGGCGAACTCGTAGGCTTCGGATGGTTCATCGGTCGCCGCCATCTCGAGTTCCATGGCGGCCTGGCCCTCGTAGGTGACCTTGCCCCGGATCCCGGCGAGGGCGGCCACCCCGTCGAACAGGCGCCCGAGGCTCGAGGTGAGCGGGGAGTTGACCCGCTTGGCGATCATCTCCCGGATGATCCGGCTCTTGCTTTCGTCCATCTCTCTCAGCAGTGGCAGGTCGAGATCCGGCCAGGCATCCCCGTAAGCGTCCTCAAGGTAGCTCACGGCCATGCGCCAGGGCTCCTTGATGGCCGCGGCACTTCCCGGCATCGCGACGCAGGCGAGATGGGCGGCCCGCTCGAAGCCGCCGGCCTCCGCCACCAGCACCTCGCCGCCCCAGACGGTGCCGTCCGGACCGTAGCCGGTGCCGTCGCAGGCGACCCCGATCACCGGCTCTTCGAGGTGGTGCTCGGCCATGGCGCTCACGATGTGGGCGTGGTGGTGCTGGACGGCGATCACCGGCAATTCCGTCTGCTCCCGGGCGAAGCGGGTGCTGAGGTAGTC
>JBFYWX010000176.1:0-3196 GCA_041310825.1 Desulfobacteraceae bacterium
CAGACCTGGACGCACTCGCCGCAGAAGACGCAGTCGGACTCGCGGTAGGGCCGGTCGCCGGCGGCGATGATCTTGCTCTTGGCCCCGCGGTAGCCGAAGTGGATGGCCTGGTTGACCTGGACCTCGTTGCAGGCCTGGACGCAGCGGCCGCAGAGGATGCAGCGGGAGAAGTCGCGCACGATGAAGGGGTTCACGTCCTCGAGCGGGTAGCGGGTCGGGGTGGGACTGAACCGCCCGCCGGTGACGTTGTAGCGCCAGGCGAGCTCCTGCAGGCGGCAGTCGCCCCAGGCCGGGCAGGGCGCGATCCCTCCGCCGGCGCGCTCCAGCCGGGCCGCATAGTCTTCGAAGCTGCGCCCGTCGGAGCCTTTCACCAGGCAGTTGTGGTTGCCGGAGGCGAGGAGCAGCTGGATCACGAGCCGCCGGGCGGTGACCACCTTGGGCGATTCGGTCGCCACCACCATGCGGGGGGCGGCCGGCATGGCGCAGGAGGCCACGAGCGAGCGCGCCCCCTGCACCTCGACCAGACAGACCCGGCAGGCGCCGGTGGGGGCGGCGCCTTTCAGGTGGCAAAGGGTCGGAATCTCGATCCCGCTGCGCCGGGCCGCATCGAGAATGGAGTCTCCGGGTTCGAAGGTCGTCTCCGTGCCGTTGATCACGATCAGATTCGCTGTGTCGCCCATGGATCCTTCACCCTGTGTGGATTGTTCCGCCGATGGGAGTATCGAGGATATCGTTTCATAGCCAACCCCGGTCGCATTGTCAATCGGCGCGGCGGGGAACCGCCCCGGCCGGCCGCCGCTCGGCGTCAAAGAGTCGCTGGTAGGCAGCGGCCCCCAGAAACGCACCCAGCATGTCGGCCAGGAAATCGAGGGGGTCGGCGCTGCGATACGGGACGAAGAACTGGTGGATTTCGTCGGTAAGGCCGAAGAGCGCCGCGAAGCCGACGCTCGCCCAGAAGAGCCGCACGCCGGCCGGCGTGCGGCCAGCCGGCCCGGCAGGTCCGATAGAAGAGCGCCGCCATGACGCCGTAGGCCCCGATATGCAGGAGCTTGTCGCTGTGGGAGACCTCCGGCAGGTCGATCGGGGCGGGCAGGTGGGATTGGATCACGATGACGGCGCAGTAGGCGAGGAGCACGCCTAGGTTCGGCAGCATGCGCATCACCCGCGGCTTCATCGATGCCCCTCCACCCCGTTCCGTCGGCATGGGCTCAGAACCCGGTCGTCGGCCGGCGCCGGCCGAACCGCACCTCGCAGGGGGCGTTCTTGGTGACATGCCGGCCGAGCGCGGCGCACCACAACGAGGCAAAGGTGCGGCAGCTCCCGTCGAGCGCGCTCTCTTTGGCAAACCCGGCGCGGGGGCAGCGCAGGTCGCAGAACCGAATCCGGCTCGTGCCGACCCCGGCGTTGGCCGGCCGCTGGGGGGGGCTGCCGGGCGGAGGGGCCGCCTTGGGTTTCATGGCGTAGAAAACCCCTCGAAGTCGAGCGCACGGCGCCGGATGTTGTCGCGAATCGTGTCGATGAAGCGCACCGACGTGATCCCGTGGGCGACCTGGCCGTCCAGGGTCCGCACGGCCAGAGTGCCGGCCTCCTTTTCCCGGGCGCCGATCGTCAGGATGAGTGGGGTGTGGGCCAGCTGCGCCTCCCGGACCTTTTTGTTCAGACTCTCGGTGCGGCTGTCCACCTCCGTCCGCAGCCCCGCGGCGTCGAAGCGCTCCTTCACCTCCAGCGCATACGGGGCGAGCTCGTCGTTCATGGGCAGGATGACGGCCTGCAGCGGGCTCATCCACAGCGGAAACCGCCCGGCAAAATGCTCGACCAGGATCCCGAGGAAGCGCTCGATCGATCCGTAGATCACCCGGTGGATCATGATCGGCCGCTTGCGTTCGTTGTCCTTGTCCACGAAAT
Source organism: Desulfobacteraceae bacterium (assembly GCA_041310825.1). GTDB lineage: Bacteria > Desulfobacterota > Desulfobacteria > Desulfobacterales > SpSt-501 > SpSt-501. The sequence goes on from JBFYWX010000176.1 coordinate 1,906, forward strand.
ACAGGTTGAAGCGCTCCGGCAGCGACATGTCGAGCTGAATGGTCCCGCACTGCCAGGTCCGGCCCAGGGCGTCCTTGATGTGGACGTCGATCTTGGGCCCATAGAAGGCGCCGTCGCCCTCGTTCAGCTTGTAGTCCCGCCCGTAGGCGGTAAGCGCCGATTTCAGCCCGTCGGTGGCCAGTTCCCATTGCTCGTCGGTGCCGATCGATTTCTGGGGCCGCGTGGACAGTTCGAGGTGAAAGCCCAGACCGAAGGTGCTGTAGATTCGCTCCACGAGGCGCAGCACCCCCAGGATCTCCTGTTCGATCTGCGCGGGGGTCATGAAGATGTGGGCGTCGTCCTGGTGGAAGGCCCGCACCCGGAAAAGGCCGGAGAGCACCCCGGAAAGCTCGTGGCGGTGCACCAGCCCGACCTCCGCGGCCCGCAGCGGCAGGTCCCGGTAGGAATGGGGCTTGCAGTTGTAGAGCAGCATTCCGCCCGGGCAGTTCATGGGCTTGATGGCATACTCCACCTCGTCGATGGTGGCGGTGTACATGTTCTCGCGATAGTTCGCCCAGTGACCCGAGCGCTCCCAGAGCGCGCGGTTCAACATGAGCGGGGTCTTGGTCTCCACGTAGCCGGCAGCACGGTGCTCCATGCGCCAGTAGTCCAGCAGCGCATTCCAGATGACCATCCCCTTGGGGTGGAAGAAGGGCATGCCCGGGGCCTCGTCGTGGAAGCTGAACAGCTCCAGCGCCTGGCCGATTTTGCGGTGGTTGCGGCGCTTGGCCTCCTCGAGGAAGTGCAGGTAGGCATCGAGCTCCTTTTTATCGAAGTAGGCGGTACCGTAAATGCGCTGCAGCTGGGCGCGGGCCGGGTCGGCGCGCCAGTAGGCACCCGACACCTTGAGCAGCTTGATGGCCTTGACGAAGCCGGTGTGGGGCACATGGGGCCCGCGGCACAGATCGGCGAATTCGCCCTGCTCGTAGACGGAGATGGTGCCTTCCGTCAGATCCTGGATCATCTCGAGCTTGTAGGGCTCGTTCTTGTAGAGCGCCAGGGCCTCGGCCTGGGTGACCTCCCGGCGGCGGATCGGGAGCTTGGCCTTGATCAGTTTCTGGATCTCGGCCTCGATGCGGGGGAAGTCCTCCTCCGAGACCGGCGGCATGTCGATGTCGTAGTAGAAGCCCTCTTCGACCACCGGGCCGATGGTGAGCTTGGCCTCCGGGTAAAGCCGCAGGATGGCCTGGGCCATGACGTGGGCCGCGCTGTGGCGCATGATCGCGAGCGCCTCCGGGTCCTTCGTGGTGAC
>JBFYWX010000177.1:0-2707 GCA_041310825.1 Desulfobacteraceae bacterium
GGTAAACATCAAGCGAACCGGTTTCATTTCGACCTCCCTTCCGAAGAATGATCCTGAGGTGGTGAAGTGAATGCCACTCTCCGCCGGGCCGCGGCGCACAATGCTGCCGCCGTGGCACCCACCGGAGCCTTGCCGCACAGGTGTCCCGTTTTCCGGCTGAAACCTACCGGAGCCGGCAGTGCAAGTCAAACAAAAAACGCCTAATGCGACGCGGGGGAAGAAAAACGAAAGGATAGGAAGAAGGCGTTCAGGGCAGAAGTGCGGCGACCATCTCCGCAAAGCCGAGGCCCCCCTCCCGGCCCGTCACCCAGGCGGGCAGGTCCGTCATGCGGTCGGCAAAACTGCGGATGTTGGCGACCCCCACGGAGTGAGGGAAAAAGGCGAACATGGGCTGGTCGTTCGGCGAGTCGCCGATGAAGATAACCCGGTCCCTGATCGCGTGGAGGTCTTCATTAAAAACCTCCCGGAACAGGCTGCGGGTCATGGTGAGCTTGTCGTAGGCGCCGAACCAGCCGTTGACGTGAATCGAGCTGATCTTGGCCTGAGCGCCGGCCTTCTCGAACAGATCCACGATCCGAGCAACTGCCTCAGGCGGCAGAGGTGGCACGTCCTCGCAGAAGTCGACCGCAAGGTCCGCCTCCCGAAAGGCCTGGTCGGCCGACACCGCGCTGCCCGGGACCTCCGCCAGGATCTCGGCTTTCAATTTTTCCAGGCGCTCGCGGTCCGCATTGCGTTCTGCGGCCGTCTTGAAGTAGCAGCGTTGCATCTTCCTAATCGTACGGTTGTAGCGAAAATAAAACGCCCCGTTCTCCCCGACCACCGCCGCCACCGGCCACATGCGCGCAATGTGATCGCACCAGCCAGCGGGCCGACCCGTGACCGGGATGACTGCCAGCCCGGCATCCCGCAGCCGCTCCATGGCCGCCAGCGCTGCCGACGGCAAGAGCCCGTCCAGAGTCAACGTGTCGTCGATATCCGTAAGGACGTAGTCGATGGTTTTCTTGAGATTGGATGGAAAGTCAATGAAGTGCCGCATTCGAAAAGGGCCCCTATAAAGTCAAACGGGTTTGGGTTCCAGCGGCCCGGAAAGGAGTTGGCCGCACTCAATTTTCATTCCTCTCAGAGTACACCGGTGGAAGCCGGGATTTCAAGGTGCCGTCTTTTTTCGTTTCAGCGAAATGCCAACCTTCTTGCCAGCATCCTTTTGCAGGCTTAGGATAACATATGAACGAAACGGGCGGACATGCGCCGAGGAGAACTCCCATGGAAAAAACTGCTTTGAGTATCTGTCTGGCGTTTCTTTTGTCAGGGGCAATGCCGGCGTTCTCCCAGAGCATCCAAAGCACCGTGAAGGATTTGCTGGGGCCTGCGGCCGGAGGGGCGGGCGGTATGCAGGGCGATGTGGTGTCCGGGCTCAAGGAGGCCTTGGCGGTCGGGACGGGTAAAGCGGTGCAGACGCTTTCCAAATCGAACGGCTATTTCGGCGACGCCGCCGTGAAGATCCTGATGCCGGAGAAACTGAGGACGGCGGTCGAAGTGCTCAAAAAAGCAGGATACCAGAAAGAGGTGGACGACTTCGTCCTCAGCATGAACCGCGCGGCGGAGCAGGCGGCGCCCAAGGCCCGGCCGATCTTCGAGGATGCTGTGAAAAAGATGACTTTCGAGGATGCCCAGAAAATTCTCAATGGCGGCAACACCGCCGCCACCGACTATTTCAAGTCCAGGACCACTCCCCAGCTCACCGAGGCCTTCAAGCCCGTCATCGCCGAGAGCATGAATCAGGCCGGCACCACCCGCAGCTACAAGGCGCTGACGGATCGCTACCGCTCCGTGGTGCCGTTTGGCGGGATGGACGCGTTCGACCTGGACGGCTACGTCACCGGAAGGTCCCTGGACGGCCTGTTTTTAAAAGTGGGGCAGGAGGAGGCCAAGATCCGCACCCATCCAGCCGCCCGCACGACGGATCTCTTGAAAAGAGTATTTAAGAAATAAGCCTTCGGCTTCATCCCCCGAAGACCTGCTCCAGCGCGACCGCGCACTGGGCCTGGGCCTCCTCGGGGCCCTCGATGTTCAGGATGTGCGTGTCGAAGTCGATATCCACCAGGTGGCAACCGTGCTGTTCGACCACGTTTTTTACGATGGTGAGGAGTTGATCGTCCCGCAGTTCGTTCATGATATGTTGTCCTTTCGGAGACGTCTTTGGGTTTTCCGCATGCAGACCGCCGGGGCCATGCGCATTCAGCGGCCGCGCGAGCACGCAAGGTAGGTCCCGGCGGCCTGAAGTCAACACCCCTTTGGAGTTGGCCGGCTCCGCGATATTTTTCAATGCATCCAAGTATTTCTTTCCCAGGAGGTAGACCGCCGGCAGTTCGTTCTGCTTGATGGCATCGGTGATGTTGCGGATGAAAATCCTGCTTATGGCGCATGGGGCAGCGGGCGGGCAAATCCGCGGCGGTCAGCCGCCCATCAGGCCGGGCAGGTAGAGCGCGATCCCCGGGCAAACGGCCAGCAGGACGGCCGTCAGGATGATCGCGGTCAAAAAGGGCAGCGCCCCCCGGAAAATCTCGGCCGGCGCTACCTCCGTGGCGATTCCGGCGAGCGTGTAGACGTTCAGGCCCATGGGCGGGGTGATGAGGCCCGCCTCCATCATCAGGACCGCCACCACCCCGAACCAGATCGGATGGAAATCGAGGCTCACGACGACCGG
>JBFYWX010000204.1:0-7541 GCA_041310825.1 Desulfobacteraceae bacterium
GTAGGCGGTCTGGCGCACCGAGAGCACCAGGCCGCGCGTCATACGGCCGTATACCATCCAGCCGTTTAAGGAAAGCACCAGGATCACGGTCAACATGCTCGGGCCGATGACGGCCAGGATGATCAGGGCGATCAAAAGCCCGGGGAAGGCCACCTGGGTGTCGATCCAGCGCATGACGAGGCTGTCGGTGCGGCCGCCGCGATAGCCCGCCAGCAGCCCCAGCACCACGCCGAAGCTCCCGGCGAGGAGCACCACGGCAGCCCCCACGGCCAGAGACACCCGCGCGCCGTAGATCACGCGCGAGAGCACATCCCGCCCCAGGTGGTCGGTCCCGAGGAGATGCCTGCGGCTGCCCTCCTCCTCCCAGGCCGGAGGGACAAGCCGCGCGCGCAGGTCCTGCGCCGTCGGGGGGTGCGGGGCTAGGAGCGGGGCCGCGGCCGCCATAAAGAGGAGCGCGGCCATCATGGCGACGCCGAGGAACCCGGCCTTGTCCCGCCACAGCTCGCCGAACAGGCCTTTCAAGGAACCGAAGCGGCGCGCGCGGGGGGTGGGAGAGGCATCGGCCATGCTCAAGCCAGCTCGAGACGCGGGTCGATGGCCTTGTAGACCAGGTCCATCAGGATGTTGATCACCACCACGAGGATGGCGACGACGAAGACGATGGCCTGCAACAGGATGAGGTCGTCGCGCTCGAGGGCCTGGATCGCGGTGAGGCCGAGCCCCGGCCAGGCGAAGACGGTTTCCACCACCACCGAGTAGCCCGCCACGGCGCGGATGAGCTCCCAGCCGCAGAGGGTGACGACGGGCAGGGCGGCGTTGCGCAGGGCGTGCACCCCGATGACGCGGCGAAAGGAGAGCCCCTTGGCGAAGCAGGTCTTGATGTACTGCTGGTTCAGCTCGTCGATCATGGAGGAGCGCACGATCATCACCAGCCGCGCCAGGGCGGGGAGCGCCATGGTGACGGTGGGCAGCAGGAGATGGGCCGGCGTGCCGATGCCGGAGGTCGGCAGCCAGTGGAACTGGACCGCCAGGATGACGATCAGCAAAAGCCCCAGCCAGAACTGCGGCACCGAGAGCCCGATGAGACTCAGGAAAACGGTGCTGCGGTCGGCGAGCCCCCCCGGGTGCAGGGCCGCCAGGGTGCCGAGCGGGACCGCGAGAACCAGCGCCAGGCCGACGCCCAGGAAGGCGAGCTGCAGGGTCAGCGGCAGCTTCTCGAAAACGATGGTCATGGCCGGCCGGCGCTGCCAGAGGGACTCGCCGAAGTCAAGCCGTGTGAGCCCCCCCATGAAGTCGACGAACTGCACCGCCATCGGACGATCCAGGCCGAGCTGCCGCTCGAACTCGGCGCGCTGCTCGGCGGTGGCCTCGAGCGGCAGCATCACCTTGACGGGGTCGCCCACCAGCCGGGTCACGACAAAGACCAGCACCGTGACCCCGAAGATCACCACGATCCCCTGCAGCAGGCGCTTCAGAAAGTAGCGACCCATTATGAACGGTCGTCCGGGTTCAGGGTTCGGGGTTCAGAGACGCCGCCCGCCTGTAGCGGCGGCGGGCGGTGCTTCATTTCACCTTCATTTCGGCGACCAGCATCTTGGCGTCGACGCGGCCCGTCCACACGAGGCGCTTGCTCAGGCCGTAGATGTCCTCGATGTTCAACAACCATACGAAATAGGCCTGGTAGAAAGCGTGTTTGACCGCCTGGTTGTAAAGCGCGGCGCGCTGGGCCACGTCGGTCTCGCTTCTGGCGGAGTCGATCATGGCCGCGAGGGCGGCGTCGGTGTTGGAGGAGCCCACCCCCCCGGCCTTGTAGTAGGCCGAGAAGCTCTTGTCGGCGTCCATGAGTTCGTTGGAGCTCACGACGAAGATGGCGTCGGCCCTCGTTTTGCGGTCAAAGAGCCGGTTCAGGTATTCGTTGAACTCGAAGATCCGCACCTTGGGCTTGAGCCCCACGGCTTCCCAGTAACCGGCCACGGCCTCGACCATGTCGCGGTCCTTGAGCCAGCGGCCGGCGGTGCCGACCACTTCGATCGACGCCCCCACCGCCCCGGCCGCCTTCAAGAGCGCCTTCGCCTTCTCAGGATCATAGGAGTAGGGGCCCACGGCCTTGTTGAAACCGAAGAACGAAGGGCTCAGGAGCTGTCCCTGGGCCACCTGGGCAAAGCCCTCGTAGAGACCCTCCGCCAGGGCCTTTTTGTCCACCGCGTAGTTCAACGCCTGGCGCACCCGGACGTCCTTGGTCGGGCCGCCGTCGGCATTGAGGATGATGATCGGGTGCTCGAGGCCGAGGATGTGAATGGTTTGGGGCACTTTCCGGGTGAACTCCGGCAGCAGGTTCGTGATCAGGTCGAATTCCCCGGCCATCAGCCCGGCCAGGCGGGTGCCGGGGTCCGATACGAACCGGTAGGTGACCTTCTGGATCGACGGCCGTGGGCCCCAGTAGTCGGGGTTGGCCTCGAGCATCACGTTCTGGCCGCGGCTCCAGCGCGTGAACTTGTATGGACCGGTCCCCACCGGGGTTTCGGCGAACTTCGGGGTCTGGGAATGCACCGGGGGGACCATTTTCATCCAGTAGAGGCGGGCCGGCAGAATGGGGTCCGGGCCGTCGGTGAGGATCTGCACGGTGAGATCGTCGACTTTCCGGGCGCCCTTGATGGTGGAAAAAAACGATATCTGCTCGGACTTGAACGCCGGGTCCATGATCCGCTCGACGCTGTGCACGACCGCATCGGCGTTGAAGGCTTCCCCGTTGTGGAAGCGAATTGCGGGCCGCAGCTTCACCTCCCAGGTTTTGGCATCCACCAACCGTGGCTCGGCGGCCGCCAGCCCCGGGACGAGCTTGCCCTCCGCCGTGCGCGCCAGGAGCGTTTCGTACACATTGTCGTTGACCGCCCGCTCGCCCCCGTCCTCACGGATCTGGGGATCGAGCGTGGTCGGCTCCGAGCCCAGCGCAATCGTGATCTCCTGTGCCAGGGCGGGAACCGCCAGGACGATGAGCCCCACCCCGATGAGTACAACACGCCTGATGGTGTTCATACGAACCTCCGTTTGCGGGTAAAATGGGAAAAGCCGGCTTAACGGCCGAATTTCATGAAGGGCTGGGCGGCCTGGCCGTCCACACCGGGGCGATTGTTCTGCCAGTCGAGAATTCGGCAGCCGTCGTTCTCCCCGGCCGGGGCCTGGCAGCTGATGACGGGCATGACCGGGTCGCCTGCAACGGACTGATAGTCGAACATCCGTGCCCGGCCATCGGGGATATCCTCCATTTCCAGGACATGCAGCAAATAGATGGTGGCATGGCCCTCGAACAGGTCGGAGGCGCCCTGCGCCTCTCCGATGCGCTGCTTGAACTTGTCGATGGCCTCCTGCTTGTCCGCGGCGGACACGATCAGGTTGAACTCGCCGTGACGGCGCCGAAACTCGTCTTTTTCCTGCTGGTTGGTGGTGTGGAGAAACTTGCCGATGTAGATCATGCCATGCCCTTCCACGTCGTGGGAAAAGTGAACGCACCGGGGTCACTTTAGCGGCAAGCGCGCATTTTGTCCAGCCTCAGGATGAACCCTCCCTGGGAGAGACAGCCACCGGGATTCCCACGGGGGGCCCCTGCCGGCGACGGCCCGCTAGTTCCAGTTCTGCAGGACCTGGTTGACCAACCGGCCGTCGGCACTCTTGCCGAAATGCTTCATGATGGCCCCCATGGCCTGCATTTTGTTCTTATAGACGGCAAAATCGATGTTGGCCTTGATCCAGGCGACGATCTCCGCCTCCGAGACCTGGCGCGGAAGATAGGCCTCCAGGATCCGCAGGTACTCGGATGACTCCTGCTTGCGGGCCGCGAGCATGATGTGCTCGGACTTCACCAGCCCCTGGATGACGCCGATCACGTCGTCGTTGCTGATCTCAGCGGGTCGCTTGGGCCGGGTCGACTTCTTGCCCCCCTCGAGTGTCACCGGCACCGTGAGCCTAAAGAATTCAGCCATGACCTGGCGGACGGCATCGCGCAGGGTTTCGTTCTTCGCCCGCATCGCCGTCTTCAGGTCCGCTTTAAGCTTCTCCGGAAGGCTCAACGCCATCTGCGGGTTCCAGCCGTGGGACAACGGGGGCGCGCTCATTTTTCTCTCCGGGCCGGCCGCGGGTGCGTTAACGACCGGGCAGCAGGTGGGCCTTTGGCAATGTCCGCTCAGGCATCGGCGGACCGTGGGTCGGCATGCCGCGAGCGCCGCACGCGGTCGTAGATGAAGATGTCGTAAGGTTGAGGACCGGAGACCTGCTCCGACGCGGTGACCGCGAAATCCGCCGCCGGTATCTCCGGGAAGAAGGCATCCCCGTCCACGGACACCGGGATCACCGTCAGGTAGATGCGGTCTGAGATGGGAAGGGCCGCTTCGTAAAGCTGCCCGCCGCCGATGATAAAGGCCTCCTCTTCCCCGGCCGGGCACAAGGTCAGGGCGTCCTTCAGGCTTTGGGCCGCAAGGCAGCCCGCGGGCCGAAGATCCGTCCGGCGGCTGATCACGATGTTGGTTCGGCCGGGAAGCGCCCGGCCGATGCTCTCGAAGGTCTTGCGCCCCATGATCACCGTGTGCCCGAGGGTGGTGCGCTTGAAAAAGAGCTGCTCCCCGGGCACTTTCCAGGGGATGGCGCCGCCCCGGCCGATCACGCGGTTCTGCGCCATGGCGGCGATCAGCGCAATCCGGGGCGACGGTGGTTGATAGTCGGAGGAACCATTCATAGCGGCCTTCTCATCTAATGACGTCAGCATAGAGAACCGGGCATAGGCTGTCAAGCACCGCCGTGCGGCGGGTCCACGCCCGCCCGGCGCCCGCGCCGGCAGCCGGGGCGGCGGACCGCCGCCCCGGAAATGGTTTGAAGCGTGAGCGATTCCTGATATACTCGCCTTCAACAGTGTTCGCTCCACCCCCTGCCCCTGGCGCGCCGGAGAGCCCCACGGCCGGCGGGGTGTGGATGCGGCCGAGGAGGTGGCCTCGTGAAAAAGGAACGCAATTACCAGCCCCTACTGGTCATCCTGGTCTTGATCGTCATCGGGGTGCTTCTATGGATCGTGCTACAGGACTGGCAGGCGAAGCGGATCGAGAGCGCCCGCCAGCAGGAGAACCGGGAATGGCAGCAGCGCTCGGAAGCGCTCTCGAAGAAAATTTCCGAGTTGGAGACCGACCTGCGCGCGGTTCAGGCCGACAAAAGCGCCGACGACAGCCGGGCCGTTGAAATCCTGGGGCCGATCCCCACGGAGGCGGCCGGCCGGGAGCCGCCGCCGAGGGTCGCGGACATCGAGCGGCAGATCATGGCCTTCTTCACCTACCTGGACAACCGGGAGTACGTGAAGGCCTTGCCGATCGAGGGCGGAACCTACGCGCAGTATACGGCGGCGGTGGATGACCTCTCCGCCGGGCTCCCGGCGTTATCGGGCGAAACCGATTCTCTATACACCACCCTTCGCAACGTGTCCCACTTTTACCGAGTGCTGGGCAAAAACCGCACCAAGCTCGCGATCGAGGTCCTGCGCAACGAAACCGAAATCCTCGAATCGGTCATGCGCCTGTTTTTCACCTGGTACACCGGCCCGGCCGGCGCGTTGAAGGGCCGGCCCACGCTGCCGGTGATGTACGAATACGCCGGCTACTTCCTGAACACCCTCGGGGGCCGCAGCTACCTGATGCGCCGCGATTCCAAGATACGGCTGCTCACGACCTATTACAGCCTTCTGATCATCGACCGCGCCAACGACCGGAACATGAACCCGAACGGCATCGACATCCGGCCCGCCCTCGCCGTCACCGCCCAAGAGATGCGACACCACCGCGGGCTCGTCTACCGCAAACAGTACCTGGCCCAAATGGAGCGCCTGGCCGCGAAATACCCGCCGGCGACGGGACCGTAAACCGCGCACCGGCTGACGCCGGCGGGGTTGAGCGGTTGAGGGTTCAATTGAAAGAGGTCTCAGCGTCTTTTCATCCGGCGGCGGTGACCGCTGGGTGCGTCACCAGTCCAACTTACCGCTTCGGGTAGGAGACCTTCATGCTCATCAGGGAACACGAGTACGTGCGCCAGACGCTGGAGCGCTACACGAACTGCAGGCTCGAGGATTTCTGCGACCACATCCTGATCACCAATTTCAAGCGTTACATCACGCGCTTTCAGGAGAAGTCCCAGGCCCAGTTCTCCGAGGGGAACTTCCGGATCGCCAACGCCAAAGAGCTGAACTGCACGATGATCGACTTCGGCATCGGCTCGCCGCAGGCCGCCCTGGTGATCAACTGCCTGGCCTACCTCGATAACCTGAAATCGGTCGTGATGCTGGGCATGTGCGGGGGCATCGACGACATCCTGAAGCGCGGCGATTTTCTGGTGCCCTCGGCCGCCATCCGCGGCGAGGGCACGAGCCGGCACTACATGCCCCCCGAGTTTCCGGCGATCCCGGCCTCTTCGGTCAACCTCTACTGCATCGGCGCCGTGCGCAAGCTGGGCACCAATCCGCACTGCGGCATCGTCTACACCACCGACCGCCGGCTGTGGGAATTCGACGAGGAGTTCGTCAACTACCTGCGCCACCGGCGGATCCTGGCCATCGAGATGGAGCTGGCCACCCTCTTTACCGTCGCCTACCGCTACGAGGTGCCCATCGGCTCGATCATGCTCGTCTCCGACATGCCGCTGCAGCGCCGCGGCATCAAGGACAAGAAGATCTCCGAGGAGATCTTCGCCAAGTACATGGACACCCACATCGAAGCCGGGATGGATGCGGTCGCCAAGCTGAACAGCAACTGGAGCCGGGTGGCCCGCAAGCTCACGAGCGAGTGGTGACGGCCGCGTGTAATGTCCAATCCCAGCGTTACGCATCTCGCCTGATTTGACGCCCGTCCAGGCGTCCTTCTGCTTGGCTTGCCCCGATTGGTGATTACAGTGTCAGCCTGAGAGGTTTCAGGGCCGTAACGGCCGCCGCTTGAAACGACGGCATGATCTCGAAGGCACGCACTGCCGCTCGCCGAACGCACGATGAACCGACGCCGATTCATAAAAACGTTGCTCACCCTCAGCAAGGCCTCGCTCGTGGCGAGCGTCCTGCCGCCGGCAGTGCGGCCGGCCCTCGCCGGGGCGCAGGCGCCGACATCCCATTACCGGGCGCTGAACGGCATGAACCTGCGCGACATCGCCCGCTTCAGGCTGCACCACGGGAAGCAGCGCTTTCTCAACCCCTTCGGCCACGAGCGCAGCGGCCGACTGCTCAAGGTGCTCAACTGGAAGCTCTTTCACCGCAACGAGTTTCAGGCCGAGCTCGACGCCCAGCCCGTGAGGCCGGTCTTACTCGACTGGGAGGTGGTGCGGAAAAACCGCGGCGTATCCGTCACCTATCTCAAGCACGCCGGCGTTTTGATCAACGACGGAGGCCACCGCATCCTGATCGACCCCGTTTTCTCGGAGATCTTCTGGTTCATCCGGGACTACAGCCCGTTTGACTTCGATCCGGGCAGGCTGCCCGCCCCCGACCAGGTCCTTCTGACCCACGGGCATTTCGACCACCTGCA
>JBFYWX010000207.1:0-3303 GCA_041310825.1 Desulfobacteraceae bacterium
CGGCCATGATGCCGCCGAACGCCCCGACGGTGGAGAAGACCCAGCCCACCCAGGTTGCCCACAAAAAGATCAGGATCGTGCTCGGTTGCGGCGCGCCCGGAATCCCAAAGACGCCGCGCGGCGCCGAGGGGTCGATCTGCCCCTTGCCCTTGCCCTCGGGCGCCTTGGCGATCTCCTGGCCCAGCTTGGCCGGAAGCCCTAATGTGTCCCCGACCGGCTTGGGTTTGGCTTCCGCCGGTTTTGCGACTGCCGGTGCAGGCTGCGCCGTGGCCGGCGCCGGGCTCTGGGCCCATGCGCCGGAAGCGCCGGCGAACGCCAAGACCGTGAACAACACCCATAAAACCATTGTAATTCTTTGCGATGAGAAAGATGATGCCATTGCTCCCTCCTGCATGCCGCTGTGAATTTGGTTGCGCCCCGTACGAGCTCAGCGCCCATCTCGAGATTTTGGATGAATGCCGTTCGGCATGATTAGGTCAGCTGACTGCGGTTGTCAACTCTCGTTCGCAGAAAACGGTCATTTCAGAGTTGTTTGACCTCTGGCCACAACCCGGATATGGTCATCTGAGAGCGACTTGCTGAAAAATCCGCCCGGCTGCCGTGGACAGACCCTGACCGGCGTCGCCACGGCGGATGGAAGAATTCCACCCGAGCAAAGGAAAAGAGGTATGAGCGCAATAGGCTATCCACAGCCGGTGCCGGGGGCTATAAAGCCGGCGCGGCTCTTCGTCCCCAACCCACGCGATCTTTTCGAAGCGGATGTGCTCGCTGTCTACGAGGCGGCCTTCCGGGAGGAACAACCATGATCCACGTCATCGCCACGATCAAGCTGAAGGAGGGCAGCCGGGATAAATTCCTGGCCATCCTCAAGGACAACGTCCCCCGGGTGCTGGCCGAGAAGGGCTGTCGGGGATACACACCAACCGTGGACGTCGAATCGGGGATCCCGGTCCAGGCCGCCCCGCGGGCCGATGGGGTCACCATCATCGAGGCCTGGGACAGCCTGGAGGATTTACGGACCCATTTGAAGGCGCCCCACATGCTGAGCTACCGCGAGAAGGTCCAGGGCCTGGTGAAGAACGTCGGGATCCACGTCCTTAGCCCGGCCTGAGACGGCCGACGATGGCGGACGCCCAAGAGCCAGCGGTGCCGGTGCTGGCGGCGACCCTGATCCTGACCCGCGAGGAGGCCGGCCGCCTTCAGGTCTATTTGCTGCGCCGCAACCCCAAGAGCGGTTTCATGCCCGGGAGCTTCGTATTCCCGGGCGGGTGGGTCGATCCCGGCGACGGCGATTGGGAGTTCTGGCGGGAGCGGGTGGATCTGGCGCCGGAGGTCGTTCGTGCGCGTCTCGGGGATCCCAGCGGGACGGACCCCCTGGCCTACGCCGTTGCGGCCGTGCGGGAGACCTTCGAGGAGTCGCAGGCGCTCTTGGCGGAGCGCCGCCCGGGGGCGGCCGAGAATTACGAGGCGGCCTGCGTCTTCCGCGCCGAACACGGGGCTGAGCGCGGCTGGTTCCGGCGTCTTGCGGCCGCCGGCAGCTGGGTGCTGCGCCTCTCGGCACTTGTAAATTGGGGGCGCTGGATCACACCGATCGCCCTGCCGCGGCGCTTCGACACACGGTTCTTTCTGGCCGTGCTGCCCGAGGGCCAGGCCTGCATGCCGGACATGCGCGAGACGACCGAAGGTATCTGGCTGACCCCTGCCGAGGCGCTCGCGGCGAACCTATCCGGCTCCGTGCCCCTCACCCCGCCGGGTCTCGTGACTCTTCAGGAATTGATCCGTTACCCTGATCTCTCCGTGCTGCTTGCATTCGCTGCTGCCAGGCGGTGGGATGCGGGGGTTATGCCGCGCTTCGTCTCCCTGGCAACGCCGCACCAGGCGCTGATCCTCATGCCCTGGGACCCCTGCTACGGTCGGGATGGGGAGGGAATTGCCGGCGGGGAGATCGAATTCCGTCCGTTGGCAGCTGGCGAACCCTTCTCGCGGGTCTGGAACGACGGTTCGGGGGTGTGGCGGCCGGTCGCGTAGTTCAAGCGGCCGCCGTAGGGAGGTCGGGAGCCCGCAAGGCCCGCGCTCAGACGATGCGCACCGCGACGGCATGCTCCTGCACGCCGTTCGTTCCGTAGCCAAGCACGTTCCATTCCGATCGCAGCGGCTGCTCCCGGCCCTGCGCATCCGCGGCGCGGGCCATGAGGGTGTGTTCGCCCGGCCTTTCAACCTGCCAGAGGTACTGCCACTGCCGCCAGGCATAGGGCGCCTGCGGGCCGATGAACTCGGCCGGCTTCCAGCTTACTCCGCCGTCCGTCGAAACGTCCACCCGCGCCACATCGTACTCCCCGCCGTAGGCGGCGCCGAGAACGACGATGCGGCCGGAAGGCAGGGATGCGCCGGGGAGGGGTTGGGTGATGATGGATTTAAGCTTGAGCCCCGTGACCGTCGCGCCTTCCTTGGAATCCTGGCCTTTTTGAAAGACGCGGTAGACCTTGTCCATGAAGAACCCCTCGTAGGGGCGGTCCATTACGACGATGCGGCTTAGCCATTTCACGCAGTTGGCGCCGGTCCAGCCCAGCGCCAGCGCCCGCAGGGGGTAGCCGTGCTTGAGCGGCAGCGGCTCGCCGTTCATCTCATAGGCGAGCAGGGTCGAGGCAAGCGCCTTCTCGAGCGGGATGCTGCGGATGAACTTGACCCCGGCCGAGCCGAGCGGGGTGTCGAAGCCCTCGAAGGCCACATGCCGGGCGGCGGGCGCAAGCCCGGCCGTGTTCAAGACCTCCCGCAGCCAGACCCCGCCCCAGACGGCATTTCCCACCCCTCCGATGGTCCAGGGGTTGCCCGCGGCCTTTTCGGCCAGAAGCGAGCGCCCGTTGCCGGAGCACTCGAGGGTGTCGGCCGAGACGGCCCGCGGCATGCGCTGGAGTTCTTCAAACGTGAGGGAGAGCGGCTGCGTCACCTCCCCCACCACCACGAGCCGCCAGCGCGTGAGTGAGATGCGCCGCGGCGGGACGGCGCCCTGGTTGCGGTCGAAAAAGACCGTGTTGGGGGTGATCCAGGAGCGGAGGTGCTCGGCCGGGGTCTCGGCGTTGAGCGGCCTTGCGGTCATGACGCGCATCGTTTTTTTCATGTGCGGTCCTCCTTAACGATGTTTCAAAGCCCGGCCACTTTCAAAGGCTAAGACGGGCGGGTGGAGCGGTTCGGTTGAGGATGGAGAGGTGCCCTTGTGGGAGCGGCTTCCAGCCGCGATCGGATCGCGGCTGGAAGCCGTTCCCACAATTAACGGCGGATTCAATGTAACTCGGCTTCCCATTT
>JBFYWX010000215.1:0-6556 GCA_041310825.1 Desulfobacteraceae bacterium
GGGCCCGGATGGGCGATGGGCGGCCGGGGTCTGCAACGCGGTTTTCGCGGAGGTGCACGCGGCGACCGATGCTGGCGGGGCGCCGGTTATTACGGAGCGCCGGGCCTGTATTACCCGCCCGCCCCCTCCGACGAAGCATCCGTGCTCAAGGCCGAGGCAGACCAGTTGAAGGCCCGATTAAACTCTGTCGAACGCCGAATGGCCGAGCTTGACACCCGCAGCGGGCCGCCGCAGGAGTAGAACTGCTGCAACGGCTGAGGTTGGGTAAAGGGTTCAAGGGGCCGAGGGGTCAAGGGTTCGAGTAAAAATGAACCCCGGCCCCTCGCGCTTTTCCAATGAAGTTGGATCCCTTTTCTGTGGGAGTCCCGCCGTGGCGGGACCGCGATCATCGTGGCTGGAGCCTACTCCGCCGAAGTACTTTTGGCAACGAAGGCCGGGAGCCACTCCCACAAAGGCGACGGTCATCACCGATAGGATGGCGCCCGGCGCCATAACCCGCTTTTTATATCCGTGTCTGTCCGCTGCCGAATACTATGAATTTGGTCGTGGTCAGCTCCTCCAGACCCATGGGGCCGAAAGCGTGCAGCTTGGAGGTGCTGATCCCGATCTCGGCCCCCAGCCCGAGCTGGCCGCCGTCGTTGAAACGGGTGGAGGCGTTCACCAGTACGACCGAGGAGTCGACCTCACGCACGAAGCGCCGGGCGCGCTCGTAATCGCGCGTCACGATGGCCTCGGTGTGGTTGGATCCGTAAGCGACGATGTGGTCGATCGCCGCCTCCATCCCGGAGACCACCTTGATCGCCAGTATCAGGTCCAGGTACTCGGCCGGCCAGTCCGCATCGGTGGCGGGGAGGATTCCCGGCAGGATGCGGCAGGTCTCGAGACAGCCGCGCAGCTCGACCCCGGCCGCGGCGAAGCGCTGGGCCATCGCCGGTAGAAACCGCCCGCCCTCCGCGCGGTGAACGAGAAGCGTCTCCATGGCGTTGCAAACTCCCGGCCGCTGAACCTTGGCATTGAAGCAGATCGCCTCGGCCATCGCAAGATCGGCCCCCTCGTCCACGTAGACATGGCAGACCCCCTTGTAGTGCTTGAGGACGGGGATCTTCGAGTTCGCCGCCACGAAGCGGATGAGCTCCTCGCCGCCCCGGGGGATGATGAGATCGATCCACTCCTCCTGCTGGAGGAGCGCGCTGACCGCCGCGCGCGCGGCGGTCGGGACCACCTGGACGGCGGCCGGCGGCAGCCCGGCCACAGCGAGGGCCCGGCCGATGACGGCCGCCAGCGCCCGGTTGGAGTGGAGCGCCTCGGACCCGCCGCGCAGGAGAACGGCATTACCGGCCTTGAGGCAGAGGGCGGCGGCGTCGACCGTGACATTCGGACGGGATTCGTAGATGATCCCGATCACCCCGAGCGGGATCCGCATCCGCGTGATCTCGAGCCCGTTCGGCCGCACCCGGCTCGGCCCGCAGCGGCCGACCGGATCGGGCAGATCGGCCACCGCCCGCAGCCCGGCCGCCATGGCCGCGATGGTGCCGGACCCGATGGTCAACCGATCGATCATGGCGGCCGACAGGCCCGCGGCACGGGCGGCCTGAAGGTCCTTCTCGTTTTCGGCGCGGATACCCTCGGCTGCCCGCGTGATCTCCACGGCCATCTCAAGGATCGCCGCGTTCTTTACATCGGTTCCGGCGCGGGCCACGGCGCGGGCGGCCTGCCGGGCCTCCCGGGCCATCGCGGCAATCGTGTCGTCGATCGAGCTCATCGTCTGGTTTCCGCCTCCCCCTCATCAACCGTGATCACCAGGTTGTCTCGGTGAATCACCTCATCGTAGGGCTTTTGCCCCAGGACCTGCCCGATGTGCTGGGACTTGAGCCCCATGATCTTGCGGACCTCCGCAACGCCGTAATTGACAAGGCCGATGCCGATGGTCTCCCCGCTCAAATCCTGGAGCTCGACCGGCGCCCCGACCGCAAACTCCCCCTTGACCCCCACGATCCCGCTGGCGAGAAGGCTTTTACGGCGCAGGACGAGGGCCGCGCGGGCCCCCGCGTCGATGGTGAGCGACCCCTTGGGCTTGAGCGAGAAGGCGATCCAGCACTTGCGGCGGGTGAGCTTCTCCCCGCGCGGCACGAAGTAGGTGCCGAGGGACTCGCCGCCGACCAGCCGCTCAATGATTCCGGGCGTGTCGCCTTTTGCGACCACCATGGGCACCCCGGCCGCGTTGACCTTGCGTGCAGCGTTGAGCTTGCTCAGCATCCCGCCGGTGCCGAGCGGTCCGGGGATGCTGCCCGCGGCTTTTTCGGTACTGCGCGTGATGCCCTTCACCACGGGGATCAGCTCGGCGTCGGGCTCGGTGCGGGGGTCCTTGGTGAAGAGCCCGTCGATGTCGCTCAGGATGATCAGAAGGTCGGCGTCCATCAAAAGGGTGATCATGGCCGCGAGATTGTCGTTGTCGCCGAGCTTGATCTCTTCGACCGAGACCGTGTCGTTTTCGTTGATGATCGGGACGATCTTCCAATCGAGCAGGGTGTTCAGGGTGTTCCTGGCGTTGAGATAGCGCTTGCGGCTGCTCAGGTCCTCGCTCGTGAGCAGGATCTGGGCCACCTTGCGCCCGTGGCGCTCGAAGGCCTTCTCGTACTCCATGATCAGGCCGGCCTGACCCACGGCGGCCACCGCCTGGCGCCGAGGCAGCTCATCCGGCCGGCGCTCCAGACCGACCTTCTTCACCCCCGCGGCCATGGCGCCCGATGAGACCAGGATCACCTCCCGCCCGCCCGCGATCAGGCCGCAGACCTGGCGGGCGATCCGGCGCACCATTTTCAGGTTCAGCCCGTCCGCGGCGGTGAGGACGTTGCTGCCGACCTTGACGACCACCCGCCGGGCGGCTTCAATCTGCTGTTTCTGGTCCATCGCCCCGAATCCGGTCCAGGCGCCGGCCGACATCGGCGACCAGCTCTGCGATGCCCTTTCCGGTGACGGCCGCAATGAGGTGGATTTTCACCCGCTTTCTAAGGGCAGCCTTGAAGGCCCGTACGCGCTCCGCGGCTCCGGTGAGATCGAGCTTGCTGAGGGCGATGAGCTGGGGCTTTTTGGCCAGCTCCGGGCTGTAGGCGGCAAGCTCGGAATTGACGGTGGCGTAGGCCTCGAGCGGCCGTTGCGGGTCGATGGCGGAGGCATCCACCAGGTGCACGAGCAGCCGGGTGCGCTCGGTGTGGCGCAGGAAGCGGGTGCCGAGGCCGGCCCCGGCATGCGCCCCGGCGATCAGCCCGGGGATGTCCGCCACCACGAAAGGCTCGCGGTTGCCGGCGGTGACGACCCCCAGGGTGGGTACCAGGGTGGTGAAGGGGTAATCGGCGATCTTGGGACGGGCGGCGGAGATGACGCTGATGAGGGTGGATTTGCCGGCATTGGGAAGCCCGATGATCCCCACGTCGGCGAGAAGCTTGAGCTCGAGCTTGAGTTGCTTGAGCTCCCCGGGCTCGCCCGGCTGGGCAAAGCGGGGCGTGCGGTGGGTCGAGGACTTGAAGTGGGCGTTGCCCTTGCCGCCGCGGCCGCCGCGGGCCACGACGAAGCGTTCCCCGGGAGTGGAGAAATCTTTAATGAGTTCGCCGGTCTCGAGGTCCCGCACAAGCGTGCCGGGCGGCACCTCGATCAGGAGATCCGCCCCGTTCTTGCCGGTGCGCTGGCGGCCCTCGCCCCCCCCGCCCCTCTCGGCGCGGAACTCGTGCTTGAACTGAAAGGGATACAAGGTCCTGCGATCCTCGGAGCTCACCAGGATCACATCCCCACCCTTGCCGCCGGCGCCGCCGTCCGGCCCCCCGCGGGGGACATATTTTTCGCGGCGGAAACTCAAACAACCGTTTCCGCCGTCGCCGGACTGAACGGTTATAATGGTTTCATCGATAAACTTCACTCGGGGGCATAGACGCTGATCTTTTTGCGCGACCGCCCATGGCGCTCATAGGCGACGATGCCGTCGATCTTGGCGAACAGGGTGAAGTCCTTGCCCACCCCGACATTCTCACCCGGGTGGAACTGGGTTCCCAGCTGCCGCACGATGATGTTGCCGGCCCTGACCTTCTGGCCGCCGAAGATCTTGACCCCGCGACGCTGGCCGGCCGAGTCGCGGCCGTTGCGGGAGCTGCCGGCTGCTTTCTTGTGTGCCATGATATCACCTCACGCTCAGGCGTCGATGCCGTCGATGCGGATCGCGGTATAGGGTTGCCGATGGCCCTGTTTGCGGCGGTAGCGCTTGCGCCGCTTGTACTTGAAGACCAGGACCTTCTTGGCCTTGTCCTGCTCGATGATGCTGGCCAGGACCTTGGCGTTCTCCAGGACCGGCTGCCCGACCCGGATCTCCTCGCCGTCCGCCACCATCAGAACCTTGTCAAAGGTCACCGCGCTGCCGACCTCGCCCGGAATCTTCTCGATTCGCAGGGTTTCGCCTTTCTCGACCTTGTATTGCTTGCCGCCCGTGTGCACCACCGCGTACATGCTGCGCCTCCTCGAAAAAATAAGCTTTCCAAAAACCGGACAATATTAAATGATCTGGGGATATTGTCAATAGAAAATTTCCCGGCGTCCCGGGCCCCGCCGCATCAGCCCACCCGGGGCCGGCCCCGGCGCTTCAGCGCCCGAAGGAGCCGGACCGGCTCCTCGAAGCGCGCGACCAGCATGACGGCGGCGATGATGTAGGGCTTGAACCCGGCCTGGATGTAGGTGGGAATCCGGTAGCGCTCGAAGACGGAAGCCGCCACCTCGCCCGCGGCGCAGGAGACCCCGGAGATATCCGCCGGCAGGCAGTGCATGTAGAGGGCGCGCCCGCCGCGGGTGAGCTTCATCTTCTCCTCGGTGCACTCCCAGTCCTTGAATTCGGCGTTCTGGGCGAGGCAGGATGCTTCGAGCTCCTTCAGTCCGGCGCGGTCGTCGGCGCGCAGGAGCTCGGTGCGCGTTTCCATCACATGATAGGGCGCCCAGCTCTTGGGGTAAACCACGTCGGCACCGGCAAAGGCCTCATCCATCGCGGTCACGATTTTGAAGCTGCCGCCGTTTTCCTTGGCGAACAGCCCCGCCTTGGTGACCACGTCGGGGATCAGGCGGTAACCTTCCGGGTGCGCCAGCACCACCTCCATCCCGAAGCGGGTCATCAGGCCGACCACCCCCTGGGGTACCGAGAGCGGCTTGCCGTAGCTTGGCGAATAGGCCCAGGTCATGGCGATCTTCCTGCCCCGCAGGTTATCGAGGGAGCCGAAGTGCTCGGCGAGCTGCATCAGGTCGGCCATGCTCTGCGTGGGGTGGTCGATGTCGCTTTGCAGGTTGACGAGACAGGGGCGCTGCTCCAGCACCCCCGCCTTGAAGCCCTCCTCCACCGCGGCGGCCACCTGCTTCATATAGGCGTGGCCCGCCCCCAGGAAAATATCGTCGCGGATGCCGATGACCTCGGTGAAAAACGAGATCATATTGGCCGTTTCGCGCACGGTCTCCCCGTGGGCGATCTGGGAGCGGGTCTCGTCCAGATCCTGGACCCCCAGACCGAGCAGATTCGCGGCGGAGAAGAAGGAGAAGCGCGTGCGGGTCGACTGGTCGCGGAAAATGCTGACCGCGAGCCCCGATTCGAAGCAGCGGCTGGAGAGGTTCTCTCGGCGCAGCCGGCGCAGGGCCTCGGCCACAAGGAGTATTTTACGGAGCTCCTCGACGCTCTTGTCCCAGGTCAACAGAAAGTCGGTCTGGTAGAGGCTGCCCGGCAGGGCGTCGATCGGCTTCATCAGTTGCGCATAGGTCGTCATGGTCGTTTCCCCTCAAAACGTAAGTGCGTAGGCGGCATAGAAGGCCGCGGCGTTGACCAGGTCCTCGACCGGGGCCTTCTCGTTGGGGGCATGGGCCATGGCCTCCGCCCCCGGGCCGAAGCCGACGGCCGGGATGCCGTAGACCCCGGAGATGGTGACGGCATTGGTCGAGAAGGTCCACTTGCCGACCCGCGGGGGCTTGCCGAAAAGGGCGGCATAGGCTTTAACCCCGGAGCTGACCGCAGGATGATCCGCGGGCCATTTCCAGGTCGGGTAGTATTTCTCCATACCGTAGCGCTTGCCGCTGTAGGCGGCCTCCTCGTAATCCAGGACGAAGACTCGGGCCTCATCGCCCCGGACCATGGCCTCGATCTCTGCGACGGCCGACTCCCGGGTCTCGCCCCAGGTGAGCCGGCGGTCCAGGTGGATCCGGGCGTAGTCCGCGACAGCGCACAGGGAGGGGCTGCCGGAGACGAACTGGCTCAAGGCCACCGACCCCTGGCCGAGGAACTCGTCGACGGCCAGCCGCTCGTTCAGCTGCTCGGCGGCCAGGCAGGCGCGGGAGGCCATGTAGATGGCGTTTTTCCCACGCTCCGGTGCCGATCCGTGGGCCGAGACCCCTTTGAATTCGACCTCGATCTCCATGCGCCCGCGCTGTCCCCGGTAGAGCCCCCCGTCGGTCGGCTCGGTGATGACGACCGCCTCCGGGCGGATCCCGTCCTCCTCGATGATGTACTTCCAGCAGAGCCCGTCGCAGTCCTCCTCCATGA
>JBFYWX010000242.1:0-6072 GCA_041310825.1 Desulfobacteraceae bacterium
GAGGCCGCAGCAGCCGGGCGAGTTCAACGGCGTATTTGACGCGGTCGTTTTCCCGCAGCGTGAACAGGCAGCCGATGTCGAGCACGTAGTCGAAGGGACCGGTCAGAAAGCTGAGATCCGAGACATCGGCGCAATGGAATTCGATGGGCAGGCCGGCCGCGTTCGCCTTTCGCCGCGCCGCGCGGATGGCCTTGGGGGCGAAATCCACCCCGACGGCCTGCCAGCCGCGCCGGGCCAGGGTGATGGCGTTGGTGCCGGTGCCGCAGCCGAGATCGAGGGCTTTTCCAGGCGCGGCGGCGGCCAGAAATTCCATCACCTCGGGTGGGGTGATGTTCGTGTCCCAAGGGGTTATGCCACGCCAGTAGCGCCATTCGAATTTTAAACGGCTGAAAAGAGTCATATGTCGGTCCCGGAACGCAAAAAAGGCCGCTCTCTGCACAGCGCGCGGCCTTCGTGGCTCCTCTTAAAAAAACGCCGGATTGGGGTGATGAGACTTGCCTTCAGGCAGGCATTTCGCTTACACGTTTAACCTCGTTTGGTTTTGGTGTCAACCGGGTGAATCGAGAAGCCCCGATTGCACATGCAGGGGCCGATATTATCATTCGGTCAGTCAGTGCGTTCTTCTTCCTGGGGGCTAAACGCATGCTCGAAAAACTCAAACGCATCATGCCTGCCGCGGTGTTCCTGGTGCTTGTGGCCTGCGCGGCGGCGCCGTTCAAATCGACCTGGAGGACCTCCGACGAAGCGCCCTTCCCGTTGCAGGGGCGGATGATCGCCGCGCTCTTCGCAAGCGATGTCGAGGCGACCCGCCGCAACGCCGAAGAGGCGATGGCGGCGGAGATCAACGCCCGCGGCGGGAAGGGGCATACGGCCTACTCCCTTCTGGATGCCGAATTTACTCTGGATCGTCCCCGCGCCTTCGAGCGGCTGCGCCAGGCGGGGATCGAAAAGGTTCTGGTGATGCGTGCCGTTGCTTCCGAACCCGATGCGTTCCGCGTCTATCCCTGGGGGGGATCGCGTTTCGGCGGCTCGTGGGGCGGCTACGGCTGGGGAGTGGGCTATGATCCGGCCTATGGATTCATCGACACCCTGGTCTCGATTGAAACCCGCTTCTACGACGTCGCCGCGGACCGGCTCCTGTGGGCCGGCGTGAGCCAGTTCCGCAACCCGACCGATGTCGTTTCCATCGTCCGCCGGCTGGCCGCCGAGGCCTTCGCGCAGATGGCCCGGGAGCGCCTGATCGACTGAGCGCCGCCGTCAGCCGCCAGTCGCCGGCGGCATTTCGACGGCCCCGTGGCGCCAGGCGATACGGGTGAACATCTGCGCCAGCCCGACCGCGAGCGCGAAGCAGCCGCCGATGTCGAGGTTGCGGTCGGCGGTCTCGTCGAAATAGATGTTCAGGCTCGAGTTCATCCCCTCCTCCGGGCGCCAGTAGCAGACCATGAGCGGCACGCGCGGCAGAGGGTGGAGCACGACCGAGATGTCGGACGCGAACTGCCGCTCCACCTGTTTGCCGCCGAAGAGGTGGACCATGTCGTCGAAGAGGCCCGTGTAGCGGTCGGCCACCTGCTGCATGGCCTCCTCCCCGCGCTTGTGAAAGAGGGGATAGCGCTCGCGGCCCTCTTTGAGCTCGCGGAATGAGACCCACCGGCCGGTCGGGGCGGCTCCCTCTCCGTAAAGAATGTGGGTCAGAAAGGGAATGGCGACCCAGGGGTTGACGTGGATGTCGGCATAGAAGTGGCCGTGGGCATCCACGCCGAAATCCTTGCCGAGGACCTTGAGGGTCAGCCGGCCGTCGGCGTACCGGCCCCCTGCGCGCGCGGCCGCCGCCGCCAGGTCGATGCCGGCCACCTCATTTTTGAGTCTGCGGAAATGGGCCGCCCCTTCCGGCTCCGGCACGCCCGGGGAGGGCCCGCCCTCCGCGTAGCGGGCGACGATCTCCGGGTCGAGGCGCGGGCACTCGCCGATCTGCCGCTGCCCCTTGAAGACCGCCCCGGCGAAGGCCAGGCAGGTCTTCTCCCCGCAGTTTCCGCAGTTGGACTTGTCCAGCAGCTTGAAGATTTCAAATGCGTTTTGCGGTTTCATCCCAGGATGGCGACCACCGGAAAAACCTGCATGTACTGGGCGATCTTTTCGAAATCCCGCTTTCGTTCAAGATGATGCATGGTTGATGCATACCACTCTCACATTGAAATTTCAAAACCATAGTTTGATTTTTCAATGTGATCCAAGGCGGTCGTTCGGGTGTGGCGCCCTCCGTAAAAATCAAACGGCGCTGAAGCGGCCTTCTTGTTTCAGGAAAAAGTCGACCCCCGTCGTCGCCCCCGCTGGGAGACCAGTAAAAGATCTCCTCGCAAATCCTGCGGTAAACGCGGTAGGCCCGCATCGCCTGTGTTCAATCACCGCCAGTGCCATCATCTTCAGACAAGACCAAACTCCAATATGCTAATGACCGTTCATCGAGAATACCCGGAGGACGTCGGTTCAGGGCCTGCCGAAACTCCCGGTCAGAAAAGCAATGGCGCATGGTGGGAATATCCGTGTCAAGGCCATACTGCATGAAATATACGAGGAATCGGTCTTTGTCGCGAATCAGCGTCTCAGGCGGCTCAAACCAGTTCACACGGGCGGCGATCTGCCGGAGCTCTTCGTTCATGGCTGAAACTCACTGGTATCCTGAGGAATGCCTTCCCCAATGATGCCTTGTGGGACAATTTTAGGGATACGGGCAAGATCGCAGTTCTTTACCTCCACGGTCAGATCTCTCTTAACCTCATCCGGTAGCGTCATGACATTGCCGTCTTGAAAGAAACAAAGGGCCTTGAGCGTCAAGGCCCCGTTGTAATGGGAACCGTAAATAGCCCGTGCAGCGGCGAGACCATGGGACAGGCTCAGTCCTGTTTTCGTGATAATGGCATGAATGTCCAGGTAATCTTTGGCCTCTGCCCGCTGACTGATCACAGCGCATTTCATGCCCAGCAAATCTTCCAGGGAAGCGATCCGCAATCCATTGGGCGCCACGTCCGGTGAGTGGATTTCGCCCAGCTTCAACCCCCCAAAGAGACTCAGTTTGACCGGGCGGTCAAAACCAGGATCCATCATCAGGAGGGTCAGGGTATTGAGGCTTTCCTGAATACGTCTGCCTCTTGTCAAAAAATCGGTTTCTCGAATCAATTGGTCGGTCGTAAAGTCTCTGCTGCTGAAGAGGTCGAAGTCGACAGATTCCCGATGCCCAAGCCGCAGGGCAATCGCTGTTCCTCCGTAAAGCACAAATCGATTTGAGATACTTCCCAAGAGGGGCCAGAGCTTCATTTGTGCCCGGGACAGAATAGATAGATGAAAAACCGTCACCCGATTATTCCCCATCTTCTTAGCCCACTGTTCCCAAGTTTCTTGTGCCTGAGAACAAGAAACTATCTGGGACCCCGCAAAAGGCCTCACGACCTCACTCCAAACCACGCGCACTAAAAGGGGGCAGTCAGTTTGCAGTGTGGCCGCGAGAGCTTTGCGGGTGTGATCTGCTTAGACGTGGCTTGTCCGCACTGGATGGTTCTTTGTTAACTGGCCATAAGGATAATGAGTTTCACCCATGACCACGCATATTAAAAACACTATCACGAGGAATTATGTTTTTCAATTCAACAGTGGAATCGCCTCTTGACGAAGGATAGGTCCCAACGCTATGAGATAAAAAGATCCGAAACAGCCCAGTTGCGCCACGAAGGCGCGGTCGATGGCGACTCGGAACCGCCGGCGGAATTTGTATCGACGACGGCGGACTCAACGACCGAACAACCCAGGCCACGAATGCCCTGATCCACCGCATTAAGCGGGAAGGGGCGGCGTGGCTTTTCATTTTCGGAGTGACACCACAATGCGGTTCTGGCAGGGCATTCTCGCGTCGGTGGTGATCCATGCGGCGCTCTTTCATATTCCCATCAGCATGAGTGCGCCCCGCGAAGCGGTGTGCGTGGAGGTGCAGTTCGTCCTCGAGGCCGCGCCGGCGGCGCCGCGGGCGCCGGACCCGGTCCCCCTCGCCTCCGTGCCGGCACCGCTGTTGCCGCAGATCGCCGTCCCCCGGCCGCCGGTGGTGATCCCGGACTTGCAGAAGAAGCCGGTGATCCGGCCGAAGCCCAAGCTTAAGCCCTCCCCGCCGCCTCGGGCAGAGCCGCCGCCTCCTCTGCCGGAGGCGCCGTCCGCCGATGTGGAGATGCCGCTGCCCGCAGCGGCCGAGGCGGAGGCTGCTGCGGCTTCGCCGGAGCCGGCCGCTGTCCCTGCGCAACCTGTTGCAGTGGCGAGTCTGCCGGCTTCCGGGCCGGGGAGCGGCGCTGCGGTCTTCGGCGGCAGCGGGGCCCCGGGGTTCCTCAAGCGGGTGCTGCCGCGCTATCCGCGGCTGGCGCGGGAGATGGGGCGGGAGGGCACCGTGACGCTCCGGCTCGCCATTGACGCGCACGGGGTGCTGCAGGCGGCGGAGGTCCTGGAGGGGGCGGGGTACGGGTTCGACGAGGAGGCCCTGAGCGCGATACGGGCTTCCACCTTCCGGCCGGCGGTCCGCAACGGCCAGCCGGTCGCCAGCCGGGCGCTTCTGCCCGTGCAGTTCGTTTTGAAAGGCTCCGGCGATGATTGATTTCTTCCTGAAAGGCGGGCCCCTCATGTGGCCGATCCTGCTCTGCTCGGTGATCGCAGCAGCCCTGATCGTGGCCAAGGGGCTTCAATTCTACGGCTCCCGGCGGCGGCTTTCGACCGGAATGGAGTCGCTGCTGGCCCGGCCGCCGGAGGAGGTGGCCGAGCTGATCGAGGGGGTCCGCGGCGGGGCCGACCGCGAGCAGCTGGCCCTGATCGGGACCCGCCAGGTGCGGGAGCTCGAAAAAGGGCTGGGCGTGCTGGCCCTGATCGCGAGCATCACCCCGCTGCTCGGGCTGACCGGAACGGTGACGGGCATGATCCAGGCTTTCATGAGCATCGCTTCCCATACCGGCGGCCGGGTCGAGCCCTCGATGGTGGCGGGCGGGATCTACGAGGCCCTCATCACCACGGCGGCCGGGCTTTTCGTGGCCGTGCCCACCCACGTGGCCCTGCATTTCCTGGAAGGCCGGCTGGACGGGATCGCCCTGCGGATGAAGGCGCTGACGCTCGGTCTCATAGAGAGGCGTTCCCATGGAGTTTGAACGCCGCCGGCGGCGCAACGGCCGGATCGACATCGCCCCGCTGGTGGATATCGTCTTCAACCTGCTGCTCTTCTTCGTGATCACCTACAACATCACGGCCAATGCCGCCATCCGTGTCCGGCTGCCGGAGTCGACCACGGCCGAGGCCAGCGCCGAGGAGTTGATCGTGATCAGCCTGACCCGCGCGGGGGAGATCTTCATCGGCGAGCAGCCCGTCTCCCTGGAGGAGCTGCCGGCGGCCGTCCAGGCCGGGCTGAGCTCGCAGTCCGAGCCCTCCGTCAAGATCCGCGCCGACCAGGAGGCCGCGGTCGGTCTCCTCATCAAGGTGGTGGACGGGGTGCGCATGGCCGGCTGCCCCGCCTTCAGCGTGGTCACCGAGACGCCCTGACCCTTCGATCGGCTCGACGGGAGCGGCTCCCGGCCTCGAAAAAACCGCGGCAACCAGCCTTTGCCGCTGGCTACGGCGGTCAAGAGATACCGCTCCCACAGAAAAGGACACAATCTCATTGGAAGTCATCAACTCTGCCAGAGAGCTCCGGTGGACAGCAGCGACGCAAATTCATGGAATGGTAAGACGTCGATGGCGTCCGGTGTCTTCAGAACCGGACCACGGGGACCCATCAGAAAAAAACTTTTTCTGGGGGGTGAGGATGCGGCTGAACATGATTGTATAGTTTGCCGCCAATTTGAATTGGATTTTGACGATGTACAATGTGGAAGTGTAAAGAAGGCGCCCGGGCGTTCCGAGGAACGCCCGGACATCGCCCCAAGTTAGCTTATCAGAATCCGAACTCCGCGCGGATCATGCCGGCGAAGACCCCGTCGTTGTCGGAGTCCCCGCCCGGGTTCCAGACGTACTGGAGATCCGGGGTGAAGGCGAGGTTCTCGGTCACCGCCAGGCGGT
>JBFYWX010000244.1:0-7384 GCA_041310825.1 Desulfobacteraceae bacterium
CCGGCCGAGGTGATGGCCGCCTGCTCCGTTAGCTGGAAGCCCTCCAGGATGTGCGGCAGAATACTCGGCAGGAACATGAGATGAATGGTCCCGATGATGGTAAGCCCCCACCCCCATAGGAGGGCACTCGTGAGCGGCTTGCTTTTTTCGGACCTCTGGGGCTGCACGGGGATGTCCCGGACGTAGCGGTGACAATACACCAAGGAGAAAAAAGCGACGAGCACCGCAACAATGAAAGGGGAGTGGTACCCGAAAAGCGTAACCGCATAAGCTCCCAGAGGGGGCCCGATGAGTTGCCCGGCCGTCATGGAGTTTTGAAAAAGCCCCAGGTAGCGGGGAAGTGAATGCTTCGGGGCGGAGGCGGCGATCAGCACCAGCCCGATGGTGGAAATCGCGCCGAGAGCGCCCTGGATGAGCCTGAGGGCAAGCAACAGAGGCAGGTTCTCGACAAAACCCATCGCGAAAAAGAGGATGCCGTTGCACAAAATACCGGCCTCAAACAGGAGTTTCGGCCGGACGCGCACGGTGAGGCTCCCCCAGAAGGGAGCCGCCAGTGCGGCGACCAGGGAGGTGGAGCCCATGATCATGCCGATCCAAAGCATCGTCTCCTTCATCCCGTAGGCACTGACCTTCAGGATATAGAAGGGCATGAAGGACATGATGCAGTTGAACGAAAAGGCAATCCCGAACTGGGAGATGGCAATGAAATAGATCCCTTTGATTTGGTCCCGGGTTGACGGGGGATCGCCGGGAATAACCGGCTCAGCAGCAGTCATGGCCGCTTCGGCGGTCTCAGGCCGGAGATGGAAGCTGTGCACGCGCAGACTAGCGCCGATGGCTTAGCCCCTTGCACCATTCGCACCACCGTCGGGTATGGCCCAGATAGTTTCGATCCGGTCATAATGCTCTGGTTCCAGCAAGCCGCATGTTGTACCCCTTCTTCCGGCCGCGGCGGCGGCATCCATATTCCATACCCTTATGGCCGTCTGGTCTGCCAGGGTCAATTGTCGATCAGAAATTCCCGTTGCAACAGAAACAGTTTCCGAACCAGTTCGTACTCAAAGGGCGAGCCGGTCATGAAATAGCGGAACGATTCAGTGTGCCGCTTGTCGATGGCATAGATCGCCGAGAGGCTGTAGTTCAGGATATCGTCCTCCGGGCTGTCCATGCCTGTGAGGCCGATCAATTCCTGCATCATCAGGCTGTAAACAACCGTGTCCCCCACCAGACCGGCCGTGTCCCGCACGTTGGACGGCCCCAAGATGGGCAGAACGAGATAGGGACCGGGCCCGAGGCCGTAGAACCCCAAGGTCTGGCCGAGGTCTTCGTTTTCGCGTTCGATGCCGTCAACCGTGGTCGCCACGTCGATGAGCCCACCGAGGCCGACCGTGGAGTTGATTACGATACGGCCAACGGTGTTTACGGCTTTGACGATCTTGAACTGCAGCAGCGAGTTGGTCAGGTTGGTGATCTCGGTGAGGTTTCTGAAAAAATTGGTCACCCCGGTCTGTGCGACATCCGGCAGGACGAACTCGTAGGCCCGTACGACCGGCAGGAATACGGTCTCGTCGAAGATGGCGTTGAAGTTGTAGATCCGGCGGTTCATCGGCTCCCAGGGGTCGAAGGCGTCGATGGTGTAGGTGACATCCGGCTTGACGTGTTCGCTGACCGGCCGCTTGGCAGGTATTTCCGGCTCCTTGCGCACCGGTGCCGTCCCGCACCCGGCGATCATCACGAAAGTCGCGAATACCATGAGACTCAGAGCGCGCTTCATCTGCGATTGTCCTTTCATTTTCCAAAGAAATTGATCATGTACTCGACGTTCTCCCTGTAACTCATGTTGCCGCAGTGACCGCCGATCGGGTAGATCTTGGCGCGGGAGCCGAAGACGCTTTTCAAGAAGGCAAGGTCTTCCGGCGCCAGGATCAGGTCGTCTTCATTGCCCATCAGGCCGATTTTGGGGGAGCTCCGCAGGTAGCCTTCGATGAAGTGCAGGCTGTCGATCTCGATCGCCCTCTCCGGGGTGAGCTGGGGGTGCTTGGCCTTGAAATAGGGAAAGAGCAGTTCATCGAAATAGTCGACAAAAGTGGCTCGCGAAACGACCTTGAGGTAGTCGGTCAGTGAATCCGCGCTTCCGAGCACACGGTTCTTGGGGACAATCACGCCGGCGTTGGTCATCACGTCGGAGGTGAAAAACATGTTGCCGGCCGACAGGCGGAACACGGTCCCGATCATTCCGGCCATGTTTTCCTGCTGGGGTGGGTCGGTTTTGTACAGGGTCTTGTAAACCTCGTAGAGAAAGTCGTGGGTAAGGTCCTTATGGCCCATAATTTTGTAAGTTTCCGCAAATTTCTGGAAAATCTTTTGGAACCAGGCATCGAATGTGTCGGGCCCTCCGGGCAGGGCTCGCAGCACCATGCCGTCCAGGATCTGGGCCGAAGTGTACAGGCTCACCGCCGGGTTGATCATCAGGACTTTCTTGAAGTTGAAAACCCGCCTTTCTTCGTCCAACTTGGCGACGAAGGCGGCTTCGGAGGCCCCCAGGCTGTAGCCGGTCAGATAAAACTCCGAAACCTTGATCCGGTTTTTGACCTGCTCCCAGGCCATGGCCATCACCCGGTAGAGGTCTTTCGCGTCGTCGATGATATTGCCCGGCAGACTCGTCTCGGAGGCGGTCACGATGAAGTTCATATGGGTGGGCGAGGAGAGGCAAATCACGTGGAAGCCGGCCTGATAGAAGATCTTCTGGAAAAAGATCATGCTGGACGAGTAAAAGGCGCTGCCGGTCCCGGCAATCACGAAAATCAGGGGTGCCTCGCCCTTCTGGTAGGTGAGCGAGTACCGGAAGTCGCGTTGATACCAGAAAACATCGGGCGGGGTGCGCTCCGGGAAAACCTTCAGACTCAGCAGTTCAAAATCGATTTTTTCGGGCAGCCTCGGCTTGAATTCCTCGGGAGTCCCGATGATCGTCGCCACGTAAGGGTCTTTAAATGGGTAGTCATAGGCCCCGGCAGGCCCCCCTGTGACACCCAGCAGCATGCTGAATATCAAAATCAATAGACTCTTCTTCACGCGACCTCCTTCCCTGATTTGAGGTGTTGGTAAAAAATTCATCCCTCTTCTTGAGTGTAAAGACGAAGTGGCCCCCGAAGTGAATGCGATAGGATCTGGGAAGCCTCGCGGATACCAAGAAGCCGACACAGCAGGCCCGAATCATAGAAATAAAACGTGGGGCTCCTGATCATCTGCTTGTTGAAGTTGCGCTGATGGGGTGGCAGCCGCCAGAGGATGAAGCTGGTCTTAGGCACGGTGAGCCGGCGGCGGGCCATGTCCACGGGGATACCGCAGTCCGAGATCCCTTTGACCCGTGATGCCCACACGCCGCTGGCTTCAGCCGGTGCGCGGTTTATTTCATCTGCGGCAGCCAGGTCGGCTGGGCGAACCATTTCTTCCCGAGCTCGTCCATGTACCCCGCCTTCCCAAGGCCGTTGAGGAAATTGCCCAGCCAGTTGAGCAGGTGCGGATCCCCCTTGGGCACGGCGATCCCAATCGGTTCATAGGTGATCGGCGTCACCACCGAAACCAGCCCTGCCGCCGGGTGGCGGTGCACCGCCACCACGCAGATGGGGTAGTCGGCGATCATGGCGTCGGCCGTGCCGGCGATCACCTGTTGGATCGCCTCATTTTGAGTGGCGGCCGTTATCAGTTTGGCCTGCGGCGCGCCTTTTTGAATCACCGCCGCGCTGGTGGATCCTTTCAAGGCGACAAACGTATACTGCGGGGTGTTGACGTCCGGCAGCCCCTTGGCCTGGGCAATGCTGCTGCGCTTGGTGAGAAATGCCTTGCCGGAAGTGAAATAGGGCCCCACGAACGCCACCTTCAAGTTGCGGCTTGGTGTCATCGTCATGTTGGAGACGATCATGTCGATGCGGCCCGATTCCAGAGCGGGCAGCAGGTCGGCGAAATCGAGCTTCTTCAAACTCAGCCGAACGCCCATGGCATCGGCGATCATCCCGGCCAAGTCGACATCCAACCCGATGACCGTGTCCTCTTTCGTGAGCAGGTTCATGGGCGGCATGTCCCCGGAAACACCCACCCGCAGCTCGCCCTGCGCAACGATGCGGTCCAGGACCGGCGAGCTGGAGGGTGTCTTTGTGCGCTCCATCTCGGCACACCCGGCCGCAAGCAAGGCGACCACCATCACGACGAACATGTATCTTGCAGTTTTCATGCTCTTTCTCCGTTCTCATAGTTGATTCCGCCTGTCTTCCGATAAAAATCCCTCCTAACCTCCCTTTGCCAAAGGGAGGGAGCACCCCTCTTTAGCACAGAGGGGCAAGGGGAGATTTTACGAACCATGTCAGTTCAATTTCGAGACGATCAATAAATTTCGCCGCACGCAAGGTGAGCTAAATATGAGGCTGCCGCAGTCAACCCCTTCTATCATGCTGCCGGCGGGTCGGGCAATACGAATTCCGCCCCGTCTTCATCGACCCAGGCGGTGATAAGGGTGTGCGCCACGGCCAGCACCACCGGTCCCACGAAGATGCCGATCAGGCCGAATGCGATCAGTCCTCCGACGACGCCGGCAAAGATGAGCAGCAGCGGGAGATCGGCCCCTTTCCGGATGAGAATCGGGCGCAGGAAGTTGTCCATGGTGCCGACCACAAGGGTCCAGAAGAGCAGAAATGTTCCCCACCCGGTGCTGCCGCTCCAGAAAAGCCATGCCACCGAGGGCACCAGCACCAGCAGAGGGCCGAGTTGGGCGATCGCCAGCATGAACATCACTGCGGTCAGGACCGCCGCAAAAGGGATTCCGACCAGGGCCAAGCCGACCCCGCCCAGGATAGACTGCGCCAGCGCGGTTACCACCACCCCGAGCGCAACCCCGCGCACGGCCTGCCCGGCCAGATGGACCGAATGATCCCCGCGCGGTCCGGCCAGGCGGCGCCCGAAGCGCCGGATCCAGGCGGCGGCCGCCTCGCCCTGGGCATAGAGCAGGGCGGCAAATACCACGGTCAGCAAAAATTGCAGTACCAGGGCGCCGAAGCCGCCCACTTCGGCGGCGAACCAGCGGATGGCGATGCCGCCGTACGGTGCGAGCCTCTTCATGAAATCCTGCAGCCCCGCCAGCGCCACTTTCTCCCAGGCCGCTGCCAGCTCGCCGCCGACAACCGGCAGGCGGCCGAGCCAGGCCGGAGGCGGAGGCACCTGAAACGTGGAGAGCGACTTCACCCAGCCGGCAATCTGGTCGGCATTCGAGACGATGGTGCCTATCGCCAGCCAAAGCGGCACGACCAGGACCAGGAGAAGGACCACGGTCATCACCGCCACTGCCAGGGGCCGGCTCCCCCGCAGCCGTCGTTGAACCGAAAGCATCAACGCCCAGGTCGCGGTTACGATCGTCACGGCCCACACCGCGGCCCCGAGAAACGGTTTGAGAATCCAGAGCGAGGTGCCGATCAGGACCCCGATGAAGATCACCGCGAGAACGGTGCGGGTGATGTCGCGTTGGCTCCCCGTCATGGAACGTCCTTTCGGCAGCCGGTTGATTGCCCCGGCAGGTTGCCCTTCATGAGCGCCTCGGCCTCTCACCGCGGCAACAGAGCGCCACTGCCCAGGCCGCGGCGTCGTGACTGTGAAGCGCATCCGCCAGGCGATAGGAGCTGATGTCCCAGTGGCGACTCTCGGCCATGGCACGGATTTTCGCCTCCGGTCCCCCCCAGGATCGGGCCGATCCGATCGGCCCTGGCCGCTTCAACGGCGCCTTGCAAGGCGAAAAAGAGAAGCATAGCCGATTCCTCCCTACGGGGCCCGTTCGCCTGGGCGGCCGGGATCAGGCAGTTGTTCAGTCAAGGAGAGCGTCACGTGCACGACATCGCCTTGATGCTCTTTTTTCATCGGCAGGCCGCTGCGCTCGAAAACGGTGAGCATGCCCCTGTTTTGCGGCAGGACCTCGGCGATGAAGCGGGCAAGGCCCTTTTCGCGGGCGATGACGGCGAGGTGGTGCAGCAGGAGGCGGGCCAGCCCCTGGCGGTGGTGATCCTCCTCGACGGTAAAGGCCACCTCGGCGCTTCGTGTGGCTCCCTCGGGGTCGAGGACGGCATATCGTCCACCGGCGATGATGGTCTCCCCTCCCTCATCCCCGAGGGTTACCACCAGTGCGACCACATTTTCGAAGTCGAGCTCGGTGGCGGCCTGAAGTTCCGCCGTGGTCAGCGTCCGCTTGTGGGAGAAAAAGCGCGTGAAGATCGTCTCCGGTTCGAGGTTTTTGAAGGCAGCGAGCAGCCGCTCCTTGTCGTCGGGCCGGATCGAACGGACTACCACCGGAGTTCCGTTTTTGAGCTTTGCGGTCGTTCTGTGGTGCGCAGCGTCGATCATGGCGAACGCTTCCTCCACGCATGAATTCGTCGCCATGCTGCAGGGGCGCCACCCCCGGAAGCCATCAAGGATGCCGCCCAAACGGGACGAAACGTCTGGAATCCATGTTCCGCCGGCAATGGTCTATCCCTTTCCATCGCGGCGCGGTGCCGGATAGCACTCCGCGGCCGGCCGTTTCGGCTGCAGCCACTGTTTCAGCCCGACATCCCTCTTATGGGGAGAGGGAATCGTGAGCCTGTGAGGGTGTGCGTTCAATTCTGAGACTGCTTATAAGAGCAGGGTTCGACGTTCAGTGGCTGAACGCCACGATCACGGCCACAAGGGTGAATATCGCTCCGATCCAGTCGCCGACTTTCATTTTGGGCTACCTCCCCGCGCGCTCTCGGTTGTCCGTGGCGCCGGATGCCCCCTCACCGTGCGGCTTGCCGGCACGGCTTTGCGGATCAGCCCCACCAGCACCTCATCCGAAAAGGGTTTCCGCAGAAATCCGGCCCCCCCGCCCCTCATGGCCTGCGCCTCGACGCCCTCGTCATAATGGGCTGTGATGAAAATCACGGGCAGGTCGATACCGCAGCGATGCAGGTCTTCCTAGACCTCCAAACCGGTCATGCGAGGCATCTGGACGTCGATCACCGAGCAGTCCGCAACGGGCGAGTTCTTCACGGCGGCCAAGAATTCTTCTCCGGAGTCAAAGGTGCGCACATCCATCCCCCAGGAGCGCAGCAAGCGCTTCAAACCACGAGCGACCGAAGGATCATCGTCTACCACATAGCGTCTTACCCCGCCGCGGCGGGGATTTATCAAAAAGTAACTTGGCTGATGTTCGCGAAACGGGTATTGACGAATCGGCAGCCGGATTGCGAAGGCCGAATCGTCATTGGTGCCTTATGCCCGATCAATAGCGTGGTCCGGGAGTTGGCGTTTTTATCACTGGTGAAGCCCCAGCCCGCGGCGGGGCTATCCCGTTTGGAAGAGAGCCCTATACGACAACTCCCCGTCCGGT
>JBFYWX010000248.1:0-6981 GCA_041310825.1 Desulfobacteraceae bacterium
GCGATCCTCCCCGCCCTCGACCGCATTGAAAACGAGCACCGCAATGGCGGCTTGGACCTGAGCCATCTGGCCGAGGAATATTTGGGACGCGGCCGCAATGGCTTCCGGGAAACGGCGCCGACCTCTGATGTGGACCGCCACGGCCTTGGCTTCATGGTTCAACTGGCGCTGTCTGCGGTGCTTCAATCGATGGCTCCGTCGCTGGCCGCTCACGTCGAGAATAACCGCTGGGACCGGGGCTATTGTCCGATCTGCGGCGCGTTGCCTTTCATCAGCTACCTTTCGAAACCGCAAAGCGCCCCCTCGGAGTTTTTGGTTGGCGGCGGGGGGCAGCGCTATCTGCACTGCTCGTTGTGCGGGCACGACTGGCATGTCCGCCGCCACCTCTGCGCTGCGTGCGAAAAGGACGACAGCGATCAGCACATGTACTTCAACGTGGAGAATGCAGTCGGGGAGCGTGTCGATATCTGCCCCCACTGCGCCCACTACCTGCCATGCATCGATCTGCGGGAAACCGATGTCTTCCCCCACCTGGATACGATGGCGGTCGGCCTTGCCCATTTAGACATACTGGCGCAGGAAAAAGGATTTCATCCGATGGTCCGCACGCCGTGGAACACGTTCGGGTAAACGCGATCCCCGCCCGTTTGTAGAAGCGGTTTCACAACCTCGGATCACGGTTGCTGGTCCCGCCGAGGCGGGACGCGGGCCGATTCCAAAGCGCAGCAACTTCGATCGGTGGTGCGCACGTTCGCGAGGCTTGCAATCCCGGCTTGGCGCGACCCCAGCCGTTAGACGGGCTGATGTAACCACTTCTAATCTTCGATAGACGTCATCCAGGCAACCTGCTATTAATCTCCTTCAGATTTTCGATTACCGGTTTCAATCCGTGGCCCCGCAGATCCTCAAGAAAGGAGAGAGGCAATAACCATGGCTGGTGTCGCATCACCCTTTCGCATCCGGTCCAAAATCTGGGTGGAAGACCCCAACGGCAAGGTGGTATTCGGTTTGGGGAGGTATCGCATTCTGGAGGCTGTCCAGCGGCTGGGGTCGCTGCAGGCAGCCGCTCACGAACTCAGGATGAGCTACCGGGCCATCTGGGCGCGGATCAGCGCCACCGAGGAGCGGCTGGGTAAGCCCCTGTTGATCCGGGAGCCGAAAGGCTCCCGGCTGACCCCGCTCGGTCAAACGCTTCTCAAGCAGTTCCAACGGCTGCAAAAACTCGTCGAAGCCGAATCGGATGAAGTCTACCACGACCTCATGTCAGTTTACCTGGACGGCTGAGTCGCCATCCTTCTCCTGCGGGTTTCTCCTGTATTCCTTCACGTACTTCCGAGCTTATGCCATAATTGACACAACCTGCATTCTCTGTTAAATCCCCCTCAAATGACGCCCATTGGCCGCGCGAGTCCAGGCGGCCACGCCCGCACCGGACGATGGCGGTCCGGTCCTGCCAGTTCTGATACGTGTTTCAATTGACACCTGACACCCGGAAAAGGTCTTGGCTGAAAGCGCATCGACTACATGGAATAAAGAGCTGCTCATGAACCAAACCGCTGACGATTCGACTGTACCCTCTGGCTTTTGGTGCCCCGATCACCACGGCCGCGCATATGCCTTCGGCGAGTTGGTGAAGCGAGTCGAATCATTTCACGGCTACCCGGAGCCGGAGGTTCTGATCGGCGCCACGATGGTCGCCATTGGCGATAGCGCCTTCTATGAAAGGAAATGCTGAAATGACGACGCAACAGGTATACAGCATCTGCGGCATGTGCACGGTGCGCTGCCCCATCATGGTCGAGGTG
Organism: Desulfobacteraceae bacterium; assembly: GCA_041310825.1. Taxonomy (GTDB): domain Bacteria; phylum Desulfobacterota; class Desulfobacteria; order Desulfobacterales; family SpSt-501; genus SpSt-501. The sequence continues at coordinate 1,806 of JBFYWX010000248.1, forward strand.
AAAAACGGAGAAGTCGTGTTCCTGCAGGGCAATCCGCACGTCCCCGCCATGAAAGGGTCGATCTGCCCGCGGGGGGCTGCCGGCAACGCGCTGATTCGGGATTCGGAACGCCTGCAAGCGCCGATGATCCGCGAGGGCCGGCGCGGCGAGGGCAAATGGCGCAAGGTCGGCTGGGACGAAGCCCTGGACGAGACAGCCTCGCGCCTGCACGCCGTGATTCAGCAACACGGCGCCAAGAGCGTCGCATTTTCTGACCGCGGCGGCCCCTTTCGCGACCTACATCAAGCCTTTGTGAAGGGGCTGGGCTCGCCCAACTACACCAACCACGACAGCTCCTGTGCCCGTAACGTGATGCACAGCTGCAAGTCTCTTCTCGGCATGGGGCGCAAGGATGTGGTTTACGACCTCAAGAACGCCCGGCATGTCGTGCTCCAGACCCGCAATATTTTCGAGGCCATCAGCGTCCAGGAGGTCAACAATCTCACCGAAGCGATGGCAAGCGGGTGCCGGCTCACGGTCATCGACATCCGTGCCACGATTTCGGCGGCCAAGGCCGACCGCTTCCTGCTGGTGCGGCCCGGCAGCGACTACGCCTTGAATCTCGCCGTGATCCACGAACTGCTCATGCAGAAGCTCTACGATACTGAATATGCCGCCCGCTGGATCAAAGACCTCGGCCGGCTGGAGGAGTTCGTGCGCGCCTACACGCCGGAGTGGGCCGAGGGGGAAACCGGCGTCTCCGCAGGCGAGATCCGACGGTTCGTGCGCGACCTCGCCGCCGCCAAGCCGGCCGTCATCTGGCACCCGGGGTGGATGACCGCCCGGTACATGGACTCGTTCTATGTCTGCCGTACAGCTTACATCATCAACGCGCTTCTCGGCGCGATCGGCGCCAAGGGCGGCTTGCCGTTTGCGAACAAACCGGGCGACGTCGGCCGCAAGGGGCTGAAGAAGCTCGTAGACCTGGTTGCCAAGCCCACAGAGAAGCGGGTCGACGGGGTTGGGTGGCGCTACAAGCACTTCGACGGCGGCCCCGGCCTGGCGCACCTCGTCTACGACGCTATGGAAACCGGCGAGCCCTATCCGATCAAGGCCTACATCGCCTACCGCCACGACCCGCTCATGGGATTTCCCGACCCGGATCGTCTCATGCAAAAATTCGCCAACCTGGATTTCTTGTTGTCCGTCAGTTTCACCTGGTCGGACACAGCCTGGTATTCGGACATCGTGCTGCCCTTGTCGCCCTACCTCGAGCGGGAGAGCATCCTTGCATCCAAAAACGGGCTTAAACCCCATTTCTTCACGCGGCAGCGGGCCGTCTCCCCGCGTTTCGACACCCGGGCGGACTGGGAAATTCTCTGCGGGCTGGCCAAACGGCTGGGAATCCAGGAATTGGCATTCGATTCCATAGAAGCCATCTGGAACTACCAACTGAAAGATACAGGGGTTCGAACGGAGGATTTCAACGCCACCGGGTTCGTCAACCTGGCGGAGGCACCCAAATACGCCACGCCGGGGGAGTTGAACTTCCCGACCTCCAGCGGCAAAATCGAAATCATCTCCGACAAGCTCGAAGAGCAGGGGATCGCCTCGCTCAAACCCTACGCAGCCCCGCAACGGCCGCCCGAGGGCCAGTTCCGCCTGACGTTCGGCCGTTGCGCCCTGCACACGCAGGGGCATACCGTCAACAACCCCATGCTGTTTGAGCAGATGCCGGAGAATGTGCTCTGGATCAACGACAAGGCTGCGGCGGCGCTCAAAATCACGGACGGCGAGCGGGTCATGGTCAGCCGCAACGGTTACTCCGAACCGATTGCCGCCAAGGTGACACCCTACATTCACCCCGAGGCCGTCTTCGTCGTACACGGCTTCGGCCACCGGCTGCCGGTGGAGAGCCGGGCCTTCGGCAAGGGGCTGGCGGAAAACCGCTTCATGCAGGGGGGGCTCGATCTCTGGGACCCGGCGGGCGGCGGCATCGCCATGCAGGAGCATTTCGTCGGCGTCTCCAAAATTCGTTAATCCTCGCCGCCCGGCGTGGACCGAAGATCGTCCCCGGGACCGACCCTAAGGTCTCCCGGGGTTCTTTTGGAGGCAGGATATGCCATTGTTGGCATATCCGTTTTCAAGTCCATTCGCCGCTGCGATTAAGGTGCGACACCGGAAGGCCCATCGTAGCGGCTGAAACATCAACCTGCAGGTGGAGAAACGCGCATGGCCGAGCAGACATTGACGATCAATCAGCGTACCGTTGCATTCACCCCGGGACAAACCATTCTGGAGGCGGCCGCAGCCGCCGGCATCCGCATTCCAACGCTTTGCCATCTGCGCGGAACGACCCCCACCGGTGCCTGCCGCATGTGCGTGGTGGAAGTGGACGGTGCGCGGAGCCTGATCGCGGCCTGCAGCACCCCGGCAGCGCCGCGCATGGTGGTGCAGACCGAGTCGCCCCGGGTGGTAAGCGCACGCCGGACGATTCTGGAGCTGCTGCTCTCCTCCGGCGATCATGATTGCCTGCTCTGTCCGTCCTGCGGTGATTGCCGGCTGCAGGATCTGGCCTTCGAGTACCAGGTCTCCCCGAAACGGTTCGACCGTCTGCCGGATTCACGCCCGATCGAAATCAATCCGCTGATCGTCCGCGACCCTTCCCGCTGCATTCTCTGCGGCCGGTGCATTCAGGCCTGCAACGAAGTTCAAGTCAACCGTGCCATTTCCTTCGGCTACCGGGGAAAGCACGCCAAGATCGTCGCCGCGGGAGACCGCCCGTTGAAAGACAGCGATTGCGTCTTCTGCGGCGAGTGCGTCCAGGCCTGTCCCACCGGCGCACTGACGGAGGCAAAGGCCCGTACGACCTGGCGGCCGTGGAAAGAGAAGCAGCGCATCCGGACCACGTGCCCCTACTGCGGGGTGGGATGCCAGCAATGGCTCCACGTGCAGGACGGCAAAATCGTCAAAGTGACCGGTGTCCGAGGCGCAGAGCCCAACAAGGGCCGTCTCTGCGTGAAGGGCCGCTTCGGATATGACTTCATCTACTCCCCGGAACGGCTCAAGACCCCCCTCATCAAAGAGAACGGCGAGTTCCGGGAAGCCTCCTGGGAGGAGGCCCTGAACCTGGTGGCTTCCCGGTTCAAGCAGATCGCCGCCGAAAGCGGCCCCGATGCACTGGCCGGAGTGAGCTGTGCCCGGAGCATTAACGAAGATTCCTACAATATGCAGAAGCTCTTTCGCGCGGTACTCGGCACCAACAACCTCGATCACTGCGCGCGAACCTGACATGCCCCGACGGTCGCCGGTCTGGCGGCCGCGTTCGGCTCGGGTGCCATGACCAACTCTTTTGGCGAGTTCGCCAGAGCCAAGATGTTCATGGTGATCGGTTCCAACATGGTGGAAGCCCACCCCGTGGCGGCGACTTTCCTCAAAAATGCGGTATTGAAGGGAGCCTCTCTCATCGTGGTGGACCCTCGCCGACATGCGTTGGTGGACCTGGCGGCCCTGCATGTGCCCATCCGCGTGGGCTCGGACATCGCCCTTCTGAATGCCGTCATGCAGGTGCTGATTGCGGAGGAGCTTTACGATCGAACGTTCGTGGAGTCCTGCACCGTCGATTTCGACAAATTGGAAGCAACTGTCCGCGCCTACCCCCCCGAGCGTGCCGCCGCCATCTGCGGGGTCAGCGCCGAGATGATCCGGGACCTCGCACGGCGGATCGCCTCGGTAAAGCCTATGATGCTCTGCTACACCCTGGGTATCACCGAGCATACCTGCGGCAAGAACAACGTCCAGGCGATTGCCAACCTGCAGATGCTGCTCGGAAATCTTGGAATGGAGTGCGGCGGCGTCAACCCGTTGCGGGGACAGAACAACGTTCAGGGAGCCTGCGACATGGGAGCGCTGCCGAACGTCTTCCCGGGCTACCGGCCTGTGGCCGATGCCGACTACCGCGCGAAATTCGCCAAGGCCTGGGGCGTGGCAAGCCTCCCGGGCACGCCGGGGCTCATGATCCCGCAGATGATGGAAGGCCTCACCACCGGCAAGATCCGCGCGTTCTACGTGTTCGGCGAGAACCTGGCCAACACCGAACCGGACATCCGCAAGGTCGAGCACGAACTCGCTTCGGCTGAATTCCTGGTGGTCCAGGATATTTTCCCCAACGAGACCACCCGCTTTGCCCATGTCGTGCTGCCGGCCGCCGCCTGGAGCGAAAATGAGGGCACCTTCACCAACAGCGAACGTCGCGTCAGCCGCGTGCGCACGGCGAGCCGCCCGCCCGGTGTGGCGCAACCCAACTGGTGGATCTTCCGGGAGATCGCTAAACGCATGGGCCAGATATGGCCTGCTGCCAGCGCGCAGGCCATCTGGGACGACGAAGTGTCTGTTCTGGCACCTCAACTGTGCGGGATCAAGTACCACCGCTTGGAGGGCAACGGGTTGCAATGGCCCTGCCCCGACGAGGACCATCAAGGCACCTGCTTCCTTCACAAGGACGGTCAATTCACCTGCGGCCTGGGAATCTTCACCCCGGTCGAGTGGACCCCTCCCGCCGAGGAGGCCTGCCACGACTATCCACTGGTGTTGAGCACCGGCCGGCGCCTGACCCATTATCACACCCGCACCCAGACCGGCCGGTGCGAAGGGTTGAACGAACTCATGGGGGAGGAGACCGCGGACATCTCGCCCCAGGACGCGGCGGAGCTGAAGATCCGAAACGGCGAAACGATCCGTGTCCGGTCCCGCCGCGGGGAGGTGCGGATCAAGGCGCACGTGACCCCGCGGGTCCCCCGCGGGCTGGTGTGGATGTCCTTTCATTTCCGGGACACCTGCGCGAACTGGCTGACGAACCCGGTCTACGACCCGTCCACACTGACGGCGGAATACAAGGCCTGCGCCGTGCGGGTCGAGAAGCTGGAACCCGCCTGATCCGATCAGGCCACCTGGAAAGGAGCGACTGTTTTTCACATGATGAACGCCATTGTCCACGTCGAGCAACCGAAGAACGAGACCACGCTGGAGTATGCCCCGGGATCCCCCGAGCGCCGCCGGATCGCCGGGGCGTTGCAGGAGCTCCGACGGCAGGAGATCGATATCCCGCTGATCATCGGCGGCCGGGAGGTTCGGACCGGCCGCACCGCCGCATGCACGATCCCCCACGACCACGGCCACCGGCTGGCGACCTGCCACC
>JBFYWX010000293.1:0-7648 GCA_041310825.1 Desulfobacteraceae bacterium
GGGCCTCGCGGCGGTCGCGCGTAACCTGGTGTTCGTGCCAGATCACATTGGTATCGTTCGACATTATCGAGGGGAATCCTGTTGTTGAAAAAGATAGCTCATCATGGCTCTAAAGGTGCTAACGGTGCAACTCAGGGCCAGGATTTCCAGTGGAATTCCGGTGTCATTGCCGGGATAAGGGCCGGGTAGCGGAACTCAGGCGGGCATGGTAACCCAAGCAGCGCATGGATCCCAGATCAGCGTCTCCAAGGCGCGCTGGCTGCAATCAGATCTTGAATCTGGCGGTTCAAGGCCATCAGTCCATCGTCAAGATCTGTCTCGCCTTTTCGGATAGCCTCCTCCATCGCTCCCGCTTTTTCCATCAGATCCATTGCACAGATGCTACCTGCATAACCTCTGAGGTTATGCATGTGACGGGCCGCGCTTTCCCGCTCACCATGATTAAGATCATGGTGGGTTTGCTCGACCACTCTGGCGTACTTGGAGGCAAAACCATTGAGGAATTTTCGGAACATCTCCTGGTTACCACAGAGCAATTTCGCGGCTTTGACGTGATTGATCCCGGACACGATCGGGAATAATTCCTCGGCGGCGGGGACAGGCGCACTGGCCGGTTCAGGCAGTGCGATATGAAGTATCGCCGTTGATTCTAGAAACTCTCCTGAGCGGGGATCCTGAGGGATTAACCGTCGCCGCAACAACGCCGCGATCTGCTCCATGTCCACCGGCTTGGTTATGACCATGTCGGAACCCGCCTTCAATGCGGCTTGTCGCTGCTCTGGTAGGACCCCCGCCGTGACTGCGACGATGGGTAGCCCAACCAGCTTTAACTGATCGCGGATAAGCCGGATGGCGGTTAGACCATCCATGACCGGCATCTGCATATCCATCAGAACGATGTCGAAGTCCCCAGGCTGCCTCATAAGGAATTGGATGGCCTGTTGGCCATCGGTAGCCGTGGTGATCAGCGCGCCTGCCCATTCCAGGGCCTGTTTCATCAATTCGCGGTGGGTGTCACTATCGTCAACTACCAAGCAATGGAATCCCTGCAGCTCAAGCCCAGGAGCAGGTACAAGCGCGGGCAAGACGGAGAGATCTTCTTGGAATCTTTCGTCCCGCATAAAGGGCAACTCAAACCAGAAGTTACTCCCCACTCCAATCTGGCTTTCCACGCCGATCCGGCCGCCCATCAGTACCACCAGTTGCTTGCTGATGGCGAGGCCAAGTCCCGTGCCGCCAAAGCGGCGGGTGATGCTCCCATCACCCTGGGTGAATGGCTTGAAGAGTACTGGCAGGACATCAGGGGCTATGCCAATACCGGTGTCGATGATCTCAAAGCGCAGGCGCGCGGATTTCCCGGTAAGCTCGATAGGTTTGACTCCCACGGTAATCTTGCCATTGGTGGTAAACTTGATGGCATTACCAATGAGATTCATCAGCACCTGCTCCAATCGCAGTTCGTCACCCTGGAGCATACCTGGTGGCACACCCGAAGCCTCGATGTGTAGTTCAAGTCCCTCGTCGCTGGCCTTGGGGCCCAGCAGGTTATTGAGTTTACTAAGCAAGGCCATGAGATCAAAGGACAGATATTCAAACTCGATCTTGCCAGCCTCGATTCGGGAGAGGTCCTGAATGTCGCTGATGATGCCGAGCAGGGACTGACCGGCATCATTAATACGGCCCACCATATCGCGCTGTCTTGCGTTGAGGGGCTCGCGGTTGATCATCTGGGCCAGGCCAAGCACCGAGTAGAGGGGGGTGCGGATCTCATGGCTCATGTGGGAGAGGAACTGGCTTTTAGCACGATTGGCGCTCTCCGCCGCAATGCGTGCTTGAAGCAGTTTGTCCTCGTAGCGCTTGCGTTCAGAGATATCTCGAGATACGCCAAGGATTTCAAGAAAGGTGCCGTCAGCGCCAATCAGGGGCGATGCCAGGACTTCAGTCCAGACAATAGATCCGTCCTTATGCCATTGCTCAAGTTCAAGCCGCCAGCTTTCCAGCGGAAATCCGTCTCGTGAGTAGTTGTCATGAAAGTCGCGAAAATTCCTTAGAAACAGGGACAGGGAGCCGGGAGTGAAGATCTCCTCCCAGGATTGCCGCATGACCTCATCGACTGTAAAGCCCCGCAGTTTTTCCACAGAAGGGCTCACATAGGTCAATTTGCCATCAAAACTTATGGTCCAGATGACGTCGGAGGCATTCTGAGCAATTAGGCGGTGCCGCTCCTCGCTGAGTCGCAGCTTTTCTTGCGCATACTTGCGTGAGGTGATGTCCTCATGCGTCCCGGACATGCGTAGGGCCTGACCTTCGGCGTTCCAGGTGACGACGCGGCCCCGATCACAAATCCATCGATAGCTCCCATCAGAAGCCCGCATTCGGTATTCAATCTCGAGGAGACCGGTTTGTCTGGCTAGGACTTCCTGGGTGGAGTGCCAAACCAAATCCCGATCATCGGGATGGATAAGGTCGAGCCAAGCACCGATAGTCGCATCGATATCATCGCGTTGGTAACAGAGACTTTCTGCCCAGTATTCGTTGCGCTTGACCTCGCCGGTTTTGATGTTCCAGTCATAGGTCCCAAGTCGGCTCCCCTCCACCACGAACAAGAGACTCTCTTGAGTAACCTGAAGAGCCACATTGGCAGCATGGGCTTCGGTGGTGCGGGCCTCAAGACGACGGTTGGTTTCTTTTAGGGCGCGTGTGCGCTCAGCGACCTTTTCTTCAAGCAACTGGTTGAGCTGGACGTTTTCGATGGAAATCGCCAATTGTCGACACAGTATGGAAGCGGTCTCGACCTTTGTTGCAGTGAAGGCGGCGCGAAACAGACAGTTTTCCAGGATCAAGAAGGCGCTGATCCGACCGTTTATCGCCAAGGGCAAGGCAAGCAGCGAACAGCATGGCATGTCGGCGTAATGCGGGTCATCCCAAAACCGGTTATCTTCCACCGCATCATCGGACACCAGGTGGCTCTGTGTCTTAATCCCCAGCCGGAAGACACTGGCGGCCAGGATCCCTCGCTTTTCAGCCTCTTGCAGTGTCATCCGTCCCAGCGGCTCATCACCCTTTAGTCCACCTTCCATATGCCATTCATTCGCACCGTCCAGGAGCAGGAATTGCACATTGGTCGCACCAGTCAACTCGCCCACCAGTGTCAGCATGCGCGTCACCAGTTTTGGCAAGGACCGTTCAGATGCAAGAACCTGGGAGGCCTGCAGCAGGGCCCCCTTGTCCAGGGCCACTTCCGCGAATATGTTTTTGTCGCCATGATGATCGAAGTCCACGAACGGCAGCGTTCGACGCATCGCCAGTGCCTTTCCCTCGGCACCCCATTGTCGATAAAGTTCGCAGGCCCTGACCAAGAATGGACGGGATGTCTGTTCCAGCCCATTTCGCAGAAAACAGTGTCCGGCCCGCTCGGTAATAAGCGCCAGATGCCATGGACGTTGACTTGTCCGCGCAAGACCCATTGCCTGTTCGAACGAATGGAATGCGGCGAGTCTCTGGCCTTTGACGTCCAAGCGTTCAGCCTCCACCAATAGGTAAAGATGACTGAAATTCATTGGTGCATCGGCGGCCCGTGCCCTGAGCCAGTCCTGATTAATAGCGAGCTCGGCAAGGAGCAGGTCCTGATCGGATTCGACCCCTGTGCGGATTTGCTGGATCAGTGCCAGGGAGTGCAGAAGGTTGCTCAGGGCCGTCGGATAGAAGGTGACAATGTGCCCCTCAAGCGTGGCGCCCGCCTCGGCGTGATGAATCAAAGCAGCGTCGTCGTTGAACAAGCAGGCCGCCAGCGCCCGATAGATATGAAGATAGCATAGAGCCATCGGGTTGTCCTTGACCGTGGCAAGATGCGCCGCTTCATTGAACTCCAAGTCGTCAAAACTGCCAGGAGTCAAGGTCTCCCCAGCAAGGGCACGGACCAATTGACGAAAGACCAGATATGTCTGCTCCGCATGCGAGTTTCCTGTCTTGACGGCAAAGCTCAATGCGGCTCTAGTCTCGGCGGCCAACTCGGATAATTTGGCGGAGGTATCCAGCAGGGCCGCCTGGGTGGAGAAATAGGTGTAACAGCCTTCTTCGAGATCCCCGCCGCGCAGCAAACCCTGGAATGCCGCACGCGCAAGATCGATATCCTCTGCCAGCGGATTGAACCAGTGGCTGTTGAGTAAAGCCATTTCATGATGGGCGCGGGCGCTTTCGACGCTGCTATCATGAGCCAGGCAAGCCGTCATTGCCATGCGAGCCGCCCGGTAACCCAGCGCATAGTCTCCGCGCAATGCGACGGTGGCGATGATGACCGAAGCGGCGGGGTAGAGAAGGTCTTCTGAAAAACCCCGTTCCATTCCCAGCCGTATGATCCGCAAGACTAACCAGAACGACAGCAGCGGTTGGCTGAAGAAGGCCACCGAAATCATATGATTCATCAGCTTGGCGGCGCCCTGAGAAGGGGCATGGCGCATGAGGGGAGCATTGGGTAATGCCTCCAGATCGCCTTTTTCAACCTGGTCGTAGAAAGCCGTAAGCTCTGTCTGCAAAGTGGATTCCAGCTCTTCCCCGGGCACGGCTATTCCCAGTCTCTCCAGTAAGGCAAGGCCCAGTTGGATGCTTTCCGCATAGCGGGTGCGATTCGAGAGGCTGGCGATCTGAACACAGGCCGACTTGACCAATGCCACTGGTTCTTGGGTGTGATCCTCTAACAGGGCATAGACACTATCGGCTGCGTCATAACGGGATTGGCTATAGAGCGCCACGTGCAACTCGGTATGGAGGATGAGGGCTTCCCCGTAGTCGCTCTGCCGGATGTCCGGGTACAGCAGTTGGATTGCCTGTCGCAGGAAGTGCTCGGCCCTGGCAAAGTCACCCAACTGGCGGGCCTTTACTGCTCCGGCAAGAAGTAATTTTCGGGCGTTAGGCCTTTCGGTGGCCTCGATTATCGACGGCGAGGCGGCGTAGTGCTCGGCGGCGAGAAGTCGTAGATTTGGGTCATCCCCTGCCTGGGCAAAGCGTCGAGCCATGGCTAGGTGGAGTTGTCCTCGCCAAACGTCGTCGCGGATCTGGTAAACCGCCTGCTGCATGCGGTCATGGCAGAACCACAGTAGCGTGTCGGGATGGGTCCGATGAAATGCGATCGCATCGGACGTAATGATGATGCCTCGCTCCAACGCGGGCAAGAGCTGGTCGGTGAGTTCATCCGGCTCCAGTGCGGTCGCCAACATAAGGAGACCGAGGGTGCACTCGATACCCAGGCAGGCAGCGGCTACGACTGTATCCTTGGTTGCATCCGCTAATTCCTTCAACCCGGCGGCGAGGAAATCCACGACATTGTCACTGGCGGGATAAGCAAGGATGGCTGCGGGGTCCCATTGCCATCGGCCATGCTTTGGGTCGGGACGGAGGGCCCCCTGACGGTAGAGATTATTGAGAAATACGATCGTAAAGAGTGGGTTGCCATGGGTCTTGGCAAACAGGGCAGCGGCCAGCGTTTGTACCTCAGCGGGCTTGGTCTGCAGCATGTCTGCAAGCAGAGCATCGAGATTGCCCCCCGTCAGGCTGGCCAGGGTCAGCACTGGAGGAGGTGTTCCCGATGCCGTGGGTCGCCGCAACAAATACCTAAGCGGATGAGCGGTATCGACCTCATTATCGCGGTAGGCGCCGATGAGGAGCAGGCCGTCGAGGGCACTGTCTTCCATTAACGCCCCCATGAAGTCTAGCGATGGCTGATCGGCCCATTGCAGATCGTCAAGAAACAGCACCAAGGGCTGGCCGCGCATGGCAATCTGACGGATCAAGGCCACCAGCAGGGCAAGTAAACGGACCTGGGTTTCGATGGGGCCAAGCTTTGGTGCCGGGGGACAGGGGCCAAGCAGCGGCTCCAAATCTGGCACCACTTCGTACAAGGCGGCGGCGTCCGGGCCAAGACCTGCCAGAATCTGCTCACGCCAGTGTGCGATCGCCGCCTCCGGCTCGGCCAGCAGCACTTGGCACAACTGCCGAAGGCACTGGTACGGGGCCAGAAAAGACCGATCACGCTGGAATTGTTCGAACTTGCCGTGGAAAAAACGGCCATGGGCCAATAGCACGGGGCGCTGGAGCTCATAGACCAGCGCCGTCTTGCCGACCCCGGAGTATCCCGCGACAAATAGGCCCTGTGCGCCTCCGGTGGCGACGTTGGTAAACGCCTCCATCAGGGTTGCCAATTCCCGCTCGCGTCCACAAAGCCTGTGGGGCTGACGGGGGGATAGCGGCAGATCATGCGTTTGTAACTGCATGCGCTCCAGCCGCACCGGCGTGCTGAGGGCGTGCCGCACTTGCTGGAGATCATAAACCAAGCCAGCCGCGCTCTGATAACGGTTGTTAGGTTCCTTGGCCAGCAGGATCAAGATCACCTCGGAGAGGCGGGACGGCAACCAGTGTGCTCTTATCTTGGGCGACTTGGGGGTACGGGCCAGATGGGCATGGATCAGCGCGAGGGGATCGGTATCCTCAAATGGCGGGGTTCCGGTCGCCAGCGCGTAAAGGGTGGCACCCAGCGAATAGAGGTCAGTGCGATGATCCACCCGTCGGTTCATCCGCCCAGTTTGTTCCGGCGACACATAGGCGAGATCGCTTGGCAGACAATTAAGACGATCAAGGGGCAGAGGGTCTTCCGCAATGGTGGTAGCAAGATCGAAGCCGACGATCTGGACTTGTAAATCGTCAGGCCGAATCAGGATGTTGGTGGGATTTAAAGCCTTGTGGATGACACCGCGCTCTTGGATGGCCGCAAGGGTGCGCGCCAGCGCCTCGGCGATGGCGAGGAAACGTTCTAGGTTGTCGGTGCCCAAATAGTCCGATTGGCCCAAGGGGACGCCGCCAAATTCCTTTAGGGTCAATTCCTGCCGAGCCGGGTCGTAATGTACCAGGCGAGGACATCCAGCCACTCCCTGTAACTTCTCCAGGATGGGTTGCACATTCCGCGTGACGAGGGCAGTGCCGGGCAAGTCGTTGTTCCTAATACGTTTGACGGTCAGTGAGCCATGTGCCCGTCGAGACCTTGATCGGTCTGGGGCGTGACGTGCGCGCCAGGAGGTTTCGCACAAGGCGAGCCGGCGTCAATAGGTCTGGATGCATAATATCAGACCATCACCCTGCTTAGCCGCATGCCGGCTGGCGGTGCTGGCAACGGCTCCAGTCGCTAGCCCGCCGCCCGCCGAGGTAAGCCGGGAGGTAACCCAAGTCGGCCGGTTCATCGATGTCCGCCAACTCTTCTCCTACCCAGACGCGCCAGTGCAGGGCGTGGAGGCGGGCCAGGGTCAGGTCGGCCACCGCCGCCGTGCTCCAGGGCAGGTCGGCGAAGAGACTGGGATCGAAGGCCCTTAGGCCCAGGAGCACATAGCCGCCGTCCCGGGCCGGGTAGATGGCGGCCTCGTGCCCATCCAAGGCGGCGGCGGCCTTGCACAGCCGTTGGGCGGAGAGGGCGGGGCAGTCGGTGCCGATCAGCAGAACCCGCCGGCCGGCGTCCAGGTGTCGTCGCGCGGCCCGGGCCAGGCGCGCGCCCAAGTCGCCCTGCCCCTGATCACTCGTCTCCAGGCCGCTGGCCGCCCAGGCGCCTTTTTGTATAGCCAGGGGAGGGGCCAGGTCGGCCCAGTCGGGGTGGGTGACGGCGGGG
>JBFYWX010000316.1:0-5676 GCA_041310825.1 Desulfobacteraceae bacterium
CGGGGATGATGCCGGCGGCGAAGAGCGCCCCGATGGAGAGCCCGGTGGTGACTCCCATGATGACCATGAAGATGGAAGGCGGGATGATGGGGCCGATCGTGCTGGACGCGGCCGTGACGGCAGCGGAGAAGGCCTTGTCGTAGCCGGCCTGGACCATTCCGGGTACCATCACCGTGCCGATCGCCGAAGCGTCGGCCACCGCTGATCCTGAGATCCCGCCGAAGAACATGGAGGCCACGATGTTGGAGTGAGCCAGCCCGCCGCGGATCCGGCCTACCAGCACGTTGGCGAAGCCGATCAGGCGCACGGTGGTGCCACCCCGGTTCATGAGCTCCCCGGCCAGAACGAAGAAGGGCACGGCCATCAGGGGGAAGGAGTCGATACCGGTGAACATGCGCTGGGCCATCAGGCTGAGCGGTACATCGCCCGCCACCAGCGACACCAGGGCGGTGATGCCCAGGCAGAAGGCCACCGGAACCCCCAGGGCCAGGGTGACCAGAAAGGTTGCGACCATGAGCAGGATCATGACCGCTCCTGCAGGCACCCCGGCGTATCAGCGGCGATCCCCCGGGTGTCCGGCGCAACGGGCTGCTTGAACAGGCCGGCGGCGAGCTCGAGGATCATGAGCCCTGTCCCCACCGGGATGGCCAGGTAGGGGAAGATCATGGGGATCATCATGGCCGGGGATTTCTGCGCGGCATTGGAGAGCGCCAGCTTCCACCCCTGCACGGCGATGACGGCTAAAAAGGCGATGAGGGCGAGTTGGATCAACGGGGTGAGCACGCGGTTGAGGCCTTTGGGCAGCCGCTCGACGAGAAAAGTCACCCCGATGTGGCGGCCTTTCCGCAGGGCGACGAAAGAGCCCAGCATGCCCATCCAGATCATGAGGTAGCGCGCGATCTCCTCCGACCAGGGGAAGGGCATGTAAATCACGAACCGGAAGAAGACCTGCATCAAAACGACCACGGACATGATCACACCGATCCCCACCAGGAGCCAGCAGGCCCCCCGGCTCAGGAGATCGGCCAGTTGATCGATCGCAGCGGCAACATGTTTCATCGAGTCGGTCCCGGGCCGGAGTGGTGCCCCCGATGGCTGTTTTGGGCTGTGTTCCCGCATAGTATACCGGCCGGGCAGGCCCGCGGCGGGTTCCTGCTCCCCGGGTCGGGGACCCGGGGAGCAGGGTGAACCTACTTCTTGATCTTGGCGTATTCCGCGTTGGCGTAGCGGATCGTGTCCTGAATGATCTTGTCCGCCTGGGCGCCCACTTGCGTTTCGGACTCCGCGGCAGCCTTCAGGACCTGGTCGGTCCACTCGTCCCCGGCCTTCTTGCGCACGAACCCGAGGCCGGCCGGCTGGGCGACCTGCCGGAAGAGGCCGAGCTCCTCGGCCGTGGGCTGGTAGATCACCATGCCCTGGGCCTTCAGCTTTTCGATTCCCTGGATGTTGGCCTCCTGGGAGAACCCGTTGTGGGTGTGGGCCAGCACCACGGCCGCGTCGGCCACGATCTTGCGCTGCGCCTCGTTCAGCTTGGTCTTGAAGAAATTATCGTTCATGAAGACGAAAATGGGGTTGTAGAGATGGCCGTCCAGGCTCATGTGCTTCTGGACCTCGTAGAACTTCATGTCGTGGATGAGCACGACCGGGCACTCCATGCCGTCGACCACCTTCTGCTGCAGGGCCATGTAGAGCTCACCGAAGGCGATCGGCGTGGGGTCGGCCCCCATGGCCTTGACCATCTCGATGTGCGCCGGGTTCTCCATCGTGCGCACCTTGAGCCCCTTCATGTCGGCCGGGGTTTTCACCGGGCGGGTGTTGTTGGTGAAGTGGCGGTAGCCGTTCTCGGAGATGGCGAGGATGCGGACCCCGGTTTTCTGCAGGAAGGCCTCCCCGAACTTTCGGCCGAACTCGCCGTCGAAGACCTTCCACGCGGCCGGGGCGCTGGAGAAGAGGTAGGGGATGTCGAAGACCACCGCCGGGTCGAAGAAACCCGGCACCGGGCCGCTCGAAAGGGTGGCCATTTCGATCGTGCCCATGCGCACGCCTTCCAGGGCCTCGCGCTCGTTGCCGAGCTTCGAGGCGTGGAAGGCCTTGACCTCGATGGCCCCTTTGGTCTGGGTTTCCACGAGGTGCTTGAAGATCTCGACCGCTTTCACGGTGCGGTTGTCCGGGACATCCGGACCGGCATTGGCCACCTTGATGACGATCGCGGCCCAGGCCGAGCCCGCGATCAGGAGCAGGACACACACCATCAACAGACAACTCGTGATTCGTTTCATCGCAACCCATCCTTTTCTTAGGTCCAAATAGTGGTCCGCCGTTCCATCGAAACAAGCGGCTCCGTCAGAACAAGCGGCGTCAGATAACCCGGCCGCAGAGCTCCATATAGGGGCTTTCGTGTTTTGCTGTCAAGCCCATTGGGCGCGCTCCCGGCTCCCGCAACTTGGGCGCTACCGGTTTTCGAGGCGGAGGTCGGCAAGCGGGCGCTCTCTTGAATCGATTGTCTCAAAAGGATATGGTCATCTGGAAATTCTTCAGAGCGACCAAAATTTTCAACCTCTTCGGAAAAACTGTAACGATCGCCGGGATTTCGCCGTGACGCCATTGAAACCCGTTAAGCACAAATTGGATTCGGCTGAACGTGACGGTTTGACCGCTGCCCTCTCAGCCCTCCTGCGGCAGTTCGTTCCAGGGGCCGTTGCAGCCTACATCTTTGGTTCCTTTGCCAAGGGGGAGGATTTCTCGGACCTCGATGTCGGGGTGCTGATGGGTCATGATGTCCCGCAGCCGTTGGAGCTCGAACTCCAGCTGGAAGTGAGGCTTGAAAAACTACTGAAGGTTCCCGTGGACGTGCGCATTCTGGACCTCGCACCGCTTTCGTTCCAGTTCGCCGTGGTCAGGGACGGACGGCTTCTCGTCGACCCCGAGCCGAACCGGCGCGCGGCGTTTGAAGGGAACGTCCGTAAGAAGTATTTTGACTTTGCGTTTTTTCGCAAGCGTTACATCAAGGAGGCAGCGCATGCCGGTTTTTGACAAGGACGTGGTCACCCGGTTGATATCCGAGCTTCGAAAAAGCCTGGACCGGTTGAGGGCCTTGTCGCGGGTCGATGAAAATGCGTTTATCAACGACCCCGACAAGATCGGAAGCGCCAAGTATCATTTCATCATCGCCATCGAGTGCGGAATCGACCTCTGCAACCACCTCATATCAAGAAACGGTTTGCGTGCGCCCGAGGACTACGGTGACACGTTCCGGGTGTTGGCGGAATCAGGCGCTCTGGAGGCTTCTTTCGCGGAGGAGCTGGCAGCCATGGCCAGGTTCAGGAACCGCCTGGTCCATCTTTATTGGGAAGTTGACGACCGGCAAGTCCATCGTCTCCTGCAATCCCGGCTGGGGGACCTCAGCCGATTTCTGGAAGCGATGGCAAGATATCTCAACACCTGATCCGTTCTGCTTTTTTGGACAGCAGGTGGTCGAACATCGCACCCTATCAGCGGTGGAAATCCCCGGATCGCTCCGGCTGGTACAGAATGTCGATGATCTTCACCCGGATCATCCCGCCCCCCGGTGCCGGCCACTCGATCTCCTGGCCGATCGACAACCCCAAGAGGGCGCTGCCGACCGGGGCAAGGATCGAGATCTTGCCCGCCGACCCGTCGAAGTCCTTGGGGTAGACGAGGGTCAGCTCGTACTCCTTGCCGGAGGGTTTCATGGCAAAGCGCACCCTGGAGTTCATGGTGACCACATCGGCCGGCATCTCTTGGGGCGCCAGCACCTCGGCCCGGTCCAACTCCGCCTCCAGAAGGTCCGCCTCGGGAAAGCTGTCGGCCGGGAGTGAACTGAGGAGGCTTTCCAGCCGCTCCAGATCCAGCGAGGAAATTTTAATGGCGGGGTTTTGTTTGCTCATGCGGGCTTCTCCCGAAAACACCCCCGTTCTCCCGGATCGTGCGTAAAGCCAGAAAAAAGGGGGGGGGGGGGCTGTCTTCTGCAAAGAGGTAACTTCGAATCGGGCGTGGTTTGTCTGTATCACGCTATGGGGGGATTGGCAATTCCGGGAAGGGTGGCCCTCATGCGGGCGCACTGCGCCGATCGAAATCGAGCTATGCCTATGAAAAGCCAGAGACAATGCTCCTTGCATCTTCACGGGCACTCTGTACGCCCTAAATTGGCTGAAAATTTTGCCCAAGCGGCTGAAGCGGGGTTTAGGATGAAGGCGGCCAGGTCGCTGCCGTCGACATCCCCATCGGGCTCGATGTCACCGCTGCAGGGCACGGCCGCGCGGGCGGCGTTGACCAGCCCCCAGCCGTAGAGCGCATCGCAGCCGAGGGGGCCCACGTCGTCGGCAGAGGATGCCAGGATCGAACGCACCTCATCGTTTGGGCGCCCGTTGCCGTTGGCGTCGGCAATGCCGGCGGCGATCACCAAAGCCGCCGCGCCGGCCGCGTGCGGGGCCGCAAAGGACGTACCGCTTCCCGATCCATATCCGCCGCCGAGCTTTGTCGCGTCGATGGCGATCCCCGGCGCCGCAAGCTCAACCGCCGGACCGGTTCCGGAAAAGGAGGCGCGCTGATCGCCCCTGTCGGTTGCCGCTGTCGCGATCACCGACTCGAAGCGTGCCGGAAAGGTCACGCTGTCGCCGGTTCCGCCGGCATTCCCGGAGTTGCCGGCCGCCGCGATGTGCACCATGCCCGCCGCCTCGGTGCCGTCAAAGGCCTCCCGCATTCCGCTCGGTTCGGGTGCTCCGGTGTCGGAAGAGCCTTCGACCATGTAGCTGTTGTTCGTCACCTGGATGCCGTGATCCGCCGACCACTGGAGGGCTGCGATAACGTCGCTCGTCCAGCCGCTTCCGTCGCTGTCTAAAATTTTCAGGGCATACAGCTCGACATCCGGTGCAACCCCCACCACGCCGGCCCCGTTGTAAACTGCGGTGAGGATGCCCGCCACCCTGGTTCGGTGCCCCTCGTCGTCCATGGGATCGGTGTCGGCGTTCACAAAATCATAGCCGCCGGCGAAGTTCGGGGCGAGATCGGGGTGGGTGTAATCGATTCCGGACGCCCATGCCCAATCTGCGCTACGACCCGCGCGCCGACCGCTGGGAGTATCTGATGCCGCTGCCGGGCTGGATAGAAATGAACTACGTGGTGACCATGATCTCACCGGGCAATTGGAAGTGGGTGCCCAAGGCGGAGGCGGGGTCGGTCACCGGGGTTACGCGTAACACCGACCTCAAGCGTGAAGGCGACGGCGTTGCCGTAGTAACCGGCCGGGACGGGCGGATTTATTGGTTGGGGGGAAGGGGGAAGTGGCTCGGCCGGGGCGAAAACGAAGTGTTGCCCTTTGATCCGGTTACCGGCGAATGGCCCGAAGCAAGCTATGAAAAAGTCATTTATTCGTCGCACGCGTTTGGGTCTGCCTTCGGCTATCGCACCATTCTGCATACCGATATGCCCCCGATGCTGGAGCGCCGCTATTATCACGAGGCGGTCGTAACATCGGATGGCTCCATTTATGTCATGGGCGGCAGGCAGGATGAAATGAAACTTGATTCGCACGAGACCTGGGTTCGACAGTCATAGGCACATTTGGCCGTCTTTTCATTTCTAAGTTGCTGAATCCATTCACACCGACCCCGGATTTTTGGGAAAATGCATAGGCACACGATATATCACTTTTAG
>JBFYWX010000321.1:0-17470 GCA_041310825.1 Desulfobacteraceae bacterium
GACCGGCCGACGGGCTGACCGGTGACGGTTTTACCGGTTGGCCTTGCGAAAGCCCAACTGGTCGAGGGCGATGATCCACTTGCAGATGTTGGCGGACCCTTCCACCATGGTGTAGGTCGGCGCATCGCGATAGTAGCGGGCCACGGGGTACTCGGTCGAGTAGCCGTAGGCGCCCAGGATCCGCATGGCGTAGGTCGCGCACTTGGTAACGACCTCGCCGGCGAAGTACTTCGCCTGCGCGACGTCGAGCCCGTTGTCGAGCCGTCCCTGGTCTTTGGCCCAGGCGGCCTTGTAGACGAGGAGCCGTGCGGCTTCGATTTCGGCCGACATCTGCGCGATCATGTCCTGGTTCATCTGGAACTCGCCGATCTTCTTCCCGAACTGCTTGCGGTCGTTCGCGTACTGGACGGCCGCATCCAGGCAGGCCTGGGCCAGCCCGACGGCGCCGGCCGCGGCCGAGAGGCGCGTCTGGTTGAGCGAGCTGAAGACGATCTTGGCCCCGTCGCCGGGCGCACCCAGAAGGTTCTCCTTGGGGAGGCGGCAATCGGTGACGAATACCTCGCCGGTCGGCGAAGAGTGGGATCCCATCTTCTCGAGTTTAGTCGTCTTGACGCCGTTGAAGTTTTTCGGCTCCAGGACGAAGGCCGACAGTCCCTTGGATTCCTTGGAGCGGTCGGTGTACGCGTAGTAGATCAGGACATCGGCCACGTGGGCGTTTGAGATCCAGGTCTTGGACCCGTTCAGCAACCAGTGGTCGCCCTTGTCCTCGGCGGTGGACTGCAGGGCCATGACATCCGAGCCGGCATCCGGCTCGGTGATGCCGAAGCCGCCCACATATTCGGCGCGGACGAGCTTGGGGATGTATTTGCGGCGCAGCTCCTCACTGCCGTACTTATAAATGGTATAGGCACAGCCCAGGGTCTGCATGTTGATCTGCACCCGGAGCGAGCTGGAGGCCCGGGCGATCTCTTCGCTGACGATCATGGCCGCCAGGAACCCCATGCCCTCGCCGTCGTACTCCTCGGGGATCACGGTCCCGAAGAAGCCCAGCTCCCCCATGGGCTTGATCGCTTCCTTGTAGGGAAAGTGATGGTTGGCATCCCATTCGCCGGCATACGGTGCAATCTTCTTGTCGGCGAATTCACGAACGGCCTTGCGCAGCATTTCGAGCTCTTTGGACAGTGCGAAATTCATCGATTCCTCTCCTCCTTGGCGTCCGCGGGGGGAGTGACCCGCGCGAGGGGGGGTCTGGCGGCACGCAGTGGGCGATCATAGTCGCAAGATCCAGAAAAATCAAGACGCCGAACCGGCCTTTCCGCTCACCGCGGCGAGCGTCGCTGGCCGCTTGCGCGAGAAGGCACGCGCGGCCGGCGGGAGCGCGCCCGGCGTGACCCGGTCGAGCGGTGTTCTCGCTGGGAACCAGCTCCAAGCTTGTGTTTTCGGGTGGAATCACCTATCAATGGAATGCCCGCCGCCGAGCGCCGATGCGACCCTTCGTGCGACGCCCGGACCGCTGGTGTGCAGTGGACGCATGACCCTTGACGACGAAGCACTATTCCGGACGTTGGGCGGCACGCTGCCGCAGCCAACATCAATCGAGCTCCACCTGACCGCGGACCCGCGCAGCGCCGAACTGGAGCACTTCTGCCGCCGACTCGCCACGCTGGTGCCCGCGATCCGGCTCCTCCCCACCCGCGACATCGGACCGGAACCGCCGGCGATTGTCCTGCCGGGCGGGCTGCGGTTTCTGGGAATCCCCTCCGGCACGGAGACGGCCCCCTTTATCGAGGCCCTGGCCGGGCGGGGCCCCGCCCCCCCGCCGGATATCCTCGCCGCCGTCGCCGCCATCCGCCTGCCCGCGACCGTCGACCTGTACGTGATGCCCCGCTGCACCTACTGCCCGGCAGCCGTCCGACAGCTTGCCGGCCTAGCGGCGGCGAGCCCCCTCGTTCGGCTGAGCGTCATCGACGGCGCCTTTTTCCCGGAGCTTGCCGACCGCGACCGCATCCGCGCCGTTCCCACGGCCGTTCTCGACGGAGGTTTCCGCTGGTCCGGCACGATCAGCCTTCCGGAGATGACCACGCTGATAGCGACGCGCGATCCCGCCGCGCTGGGGCCGGTATCGCTCGAGCGGATGCTCAAGGAGGGGTCGGCGCGCCGCCTGGCCGAGATGATGCGCGACCGCGATGCCTTCTTCCCCGCGCTGCTGGAGCTCTTGTGCCATCCCGAATGGCCGGTCCGGCTGGGGGCTATGGTGGCGGTCGAAGAGCTGGGCGAACTGGCCCCTCCCTTGGCGCACGAGGCCCTCGATCGGCTCTGGGATCGCTTTGCGGCGGCCTCGGATCCGGTGCGCGGGGACATCCTCTTTCTCGCCGGCGAGGCGGGTGGGCCCTGGCTGCGGCCGGCGCTCCAGGCCGTCATCGCGAGCGATGCCGCACCGGAGCTCAAAGAGGCGGCCGCCGAAGCCCTCGAGAAAATCGCCGCCAGGTCCGGCGCCGCGCCGCCCGAGGCAGACCGAGAGGAATAGGGAGGTCACAAGTAACGAGTAACGAGTGAAAAGATAAAGTCGGAGGGGTGAGTCGGAGTCGGAGAAAACGCAGTAACGAGTAAAAAACGTACACGTTCACAGCGCAGCGGTACACGGTCTCGTACACGGTGGTTCACTCGGTGTTGAAAGCAATCGTGTACGGGTACGGGTACGTGAACGAGTAAAAAATAAAAGACAGTACACCACCGAATCGGAACTCAGACTCGGAGCTCGGCAGTTGATAAGGGGTCGGTATCGGAATCGAATCCCTTTCGCCTCGCCCCAACCAGATACCAAACACCAGACACCAAACAAAATGCCCTGCCCGCCGCGCCCTCCGGGCACCATCGTATTTTAAACCAGCTCTGTGGCCCCTCGGATGCCTGCGCCCGGAACATCGGGGATGCGGGTGCCGCGCCCGAATACGCGGTTTAAGAAAGTAGCAAAAAAAAGCCCCGGCCGTTCGGCCGGGGCGTATTCGGTGAAAGAAGCAATTACTGCTTTACGACTTCGCCTCTTCGCTTTTTTCGGCGGGCGCGGCGGTCTCTTCCGCCGGTCCCGTCGACGCATTCTCAGCGGGCTTCTTGGCCGGTTTCTTCTTTCCGGCAGCGGCCTTGCCGGCCGGCTTTTTCCTCGCCTTCTTCTTAGGTTTTTCCTCGATGCCGACCAGCTCGATCAGCGTCATCGGCGCCGCGTCCCCGGGGCGCAGACCGATCTTGACGAGGCGCGTATAGCCGCCGGAGACCTTACCGTAGCGTTCGCCCGCTTTTTCGAACAGGGAGTGAACCACCGCCTTCTCCTGGACGATCGCGAGCGCCTGTCGTCGTGCGTGCAGATCGCCGCGCTTGGCCAGCGTGACGATGTGATCGGCCCAGCGGCGCAGCTCCTTGGCCTTGGTGTCCGTGGTACGGATGCGCTCGTGCTTGAACAAGGAGGTCACCAGATTGCGAAACAGCGCGTTGAGGTGACCCGTTTTTCGGCCCAGTTTGAGCCCGGCCTTTCGATGTCTCATAGAACCGACTACGCTCCTTCCTGACCCTCTTCCTGCGGCACCGTGAAGCCATCCAGCTTCATTCCCAGCGACAGGCCCATTTCAGTAAGCACTTCTTTGATCTCGTTCAGAGATTTGCGCCCGAAGTTCTTGGTTTTCAACATCTCGGATTCGGACTTGCTGACCAGCTGCCAAATCTTGTGGATGTCGGCATTTTTGAGGCAATTGGCGCTGCGCACCGACAGCTCGAGCTCATCAACACTGCGGTTGAGGTTCTCGTTGAACTTGGGCGTTTCCCGGCCGTCGAGCTTGCGCGAGGGCTCCGGCTCCCGCCCCTCTTCGAAGTTAATGAAGATGCTCACCTGCTCCTTGAGGATTTTGGCGGCATAGGCGACGGCATCCTCCGGCAGGATGCTACCGTCCGTCCACACCTCCATGGTCAGCTTGTCGTAGTCGGTACGCTGGCCGACGCGGGCGTTGCCGACGACGTAGTTGACACGCCGAATGGGCGAAAAAACGGCGTCGATCGGAATCGTGCCAGCCGGCGCCTCTGGATCCTTGTTGGCTTCTGCCAGCGCGTAGCCCCGGCCGGTGTTGACCGTCATCGTCATCTTGAGCGACGCCTTGTCGGAAAGCGTCGCGATGAGCTGCTGCGGGTTGAGGACCGTGCAGCGACCGTCGTCGCTGACGATCTGGCCGGCGGTCACCTCGCCCTCGCCCGCGGCCACGATGCGCAGGCTCTTGGGCTTGGGATCGTCGACCTTGAAACGCACCTCTTTGAGGTTGAGAAGGATCTCGGAGACATCCTCCAGGACGCCGGGGATCACACTGAACTCGTGCATGACCCCCTCGAACTTCACCGTGGTGATGGCCGCCCCGTGCAGGGAAGACAGGATGATCCGTCGCAGCGAATTGCCGATCGTGATCCCGAACCCGCGCTCCAGCGGCTCGCACACGAACTTGCCATAGCTCGGGTTGCTGGTAACCTGGATTTTTTCGGGCTGGATGATCTGCTGCCAATTCATGTACATCAATGCATCAGACGGCATCTTGGTTTCTCCTCGTTTCCTCGGGGTTTGTTCCGGCGGGGTGCCGCACGAATCGGCCCGCCGTCCGCCTTGTCCTCGAGAGGCCTCGGTCCCGCTATTTGGAATACAGTTCGACGACGAGCTGCTCCTGCATCGGCATGGTCAGGTCTTCGCGCACGGGCATGCCCTTGACGATGCCCTTGAGATTGTCCTTCTCCAGATCCAGCCAGGACGGCACCCCCCGACGCACCACGGCATCGAGGGAATCCTGGATGTTCTGGATCTTTTTGCTGCGCTCGCGGACCTCCACGGCGTCGCCGACCTTCACCTGGTAGGACGGGATGTTCACCTTCTTGCCGTTGACGAAAAAATGACTGTGCTGAACCAGCTGGCGCGCCTGGGTGCGCGAGCTGGCGAACCCCAGGCGATAGACGACATTGTCGAGCCGGCTCTCCAGCGCCACGAGCAAGTTGGTGCCGGTCACCCCTTTGCGCCGTTCGGCCCGCTCGAAGAACAGGTGAAACTGCTTTTCGGACAATCCATAAATCCGCTTGATCTTCTGTTTCTCCCGCAGCTGGATGCCGTAGTCCGACATCTTGCGACCCCTGCGCTCCCCGTGCTGGCCCGGCGGGTACGAGCGCCGGTCGAAGGCGCATTTATCCGAATAGCATCGATCTCCCTTGAGAAAGAGCTTGACGTTTTCGCGTCGGCACAACCGACAATCCGAATCGTTGAACGTTGCCACATTAGCCTCCCTGTGAAGCGACTGCCTGAGGTTGCCCCCCCCCCCCGCGGGCTTAGACGCGCCGGCGCTTGGGCGGGCGGCAGCCGTTGTGGGGAATAGGGGTCACGTCCTTGATGGAGGTGACGTTGAATCCGGTGTTTTGAAGCGCCCGCAAGGCCGATTCACGACCCGGGCCGGGGCCATTGATGTAAACCACGACGGTTTTCATGCCCTGCTCGATGGCCTTCTTGGCCGCATTTTCGGCCGCGACCTGGGCGGCGAAGGGCGTGCTTTTGCGCGACCCCTTGAACCCGAGAACTCCGGCGCTTGACCACGCCACCGTGCCCCCGGCGGCGTCGGTGATCGTCACAATCGTGTTGTTGAACGTGGACTGGATGTGGACCACGCCGCTTGCGACGCTGCGCTTGACCTTCTTTTTCGCTTGAGACCCTTTGGTTGCCATTGCGTGATACCCCTGTCTGCGTTGTGCGCGTCAACGTCACCGCGAAGCCCGGCGGCCGCTATTTCTTGGCAAGAGCCTTCTTCTTGACCGTGGCGCGGCGCGGACCCTTGCGGGTGCGCGAGTTGGTGTGGGTGCGTTGGCCGCGCACGGGCAGGCCCTTGCGGTGCCGCAGCCCGCGGTAGCACCCCAGGTCCATGAGTCGCTTGATGCTCATCGACAGATCGGTGCGCAGCTCCCCCTCGACCGTGTGCTCGCCGTCGATCACCTTGCGGATGTTGTTGATCTGGGCTTCGGTTAAATCATCGGTCTTGGTGTTCGCGTCGATGTCGAGCTGGGCCAGAATCTTCTGGGAGGTGGACTTCCCGATCCCGTAGATGTAAGTCAACCCGATTTCAATCCGCTTGTTTCTGGGCAAATCGACGCCCGCTATGCGTGCCACGGTTGAAGCCCTCCTTATCCCTGCCGCTGTTTATGCCGCTTGTTTTCGCAGATTACCCGCACGACGCCTTTACGCCGCACGATTTTGCATTTGGGACACATCTTTTTGGCGGATGCCCTGACTTTCATCGGATCTCTCCCCTCTCAGCGGGCGGCCGGTGACGCCGCTCGGCGGCGGCCATCGGGCCGCTGCGCACGATTCATTTCGACCGGTAGACGATGCGCCCGCGGGTGAGGTCATACGGCGACAGCTCCAAGGTCACCTTGTCCCCCGGCAGGATCTTGATGAAATGCATGCGCATCTTTCCGGAAATGTGGGCCAGCACCTGGTGCTTGTTCTCCAACACGACCCGGAACATCGCGTTGGGCAGCGTCTCGAGCACGACACCGTCGACCCGGATTGCTTCCTCTTTTGCCATTGATCGTCCCCGCTCGGCCCTCAGCGTCCCCCGACGCCGTGCCGGCTTACTGGCGCCCGCGGATGCGCCCCGCCCCGCCCTTCAGAAACCCTTCGTAATGCCGGGTGAGCATGTGGCTTTCGATCTGGGAGATCGTATCGATCGCCACCCCGACCACGATCAACAGCGCCGTACCGCCGAAGTAGAACGGCACGTTGAATTGGCTGATCAGAATCGATGGCAGGACGCAGACCGCCGACACGTAAACGGCTCCACCCAGCGTGATCCGGCTCAGCACCCGGT
Source organism: Desulfobacteraceae bacterium (assembly GCA_041310825.1). Classification (GTDB taxonomy): domain Bacteria; phylum Desulfobacterota; class Desulfobacteria; order Desulfobacterales; family SpSt-501; genus SpSt-501. Next base: position 6,873 of record JBFYWX010000321.1, read on the forward strand.
CGATGTACTCCGCCGTGCGCCGTCCCGGCCGGATGCCGGGGATAAACCCGCCGGCCTTCTTCATGTTGTCCGCCACGTCCGCCGGGTTGAACGTCACCGCGGTGTAGAAGTAGCAGAAAAAGACAATGAACCCAACGAAGATCGCCTCGTACAAGATCTGGCCGGGCATGAGCGCGTCGGCGATGGACTGCATCCAGGGCACGTTGATGAAACTCGCGATGGTCGCCGGGAACATGATGATCGAGGAGGCGAAGATCGGCGGGATGACCCCGGCGCTGTTGATCTTCAGAGGCAAATGGGTGCTCTGACCGCCGTACATCCTCCGGCCGACCACGCGTTTCGCGTACTGCACCGCGATGCGCCGCTGGCCCTGCTCTACAAAAATGATCACGCCGACGACCGTCACCATCATCACGACCAGGACGATCACAAGGAAAATGCCGATCTCTCCGGTGGAGAGCAGCCGGAACGTGTGCCCTATCGCCACAGGCAGCCGGCAGACGATGCCCGTGAAGATGATGAGCGAAATCCCGTTGCCGATGCCGCGCTCGGTGATCTGCTCCCCCAGCCACATGATGAAGGCCGTGCCGGCCGTGAGGGTAATGACCGTCAGCAGCCGGAACCCCCAGCCCGGGACCAGCACCACGGCGGCCCCGCCGGGGGCGGTCATGGTTTCAAGCCCGACCGCGATGCCGAAGCCCTGGATGATGCTCAGGACCACCGTCCCATAGCGCGTGTACTGGGTGATCTTCTTGCGACCGGCCTCGCCCTCTTTTTTCAGCTGCTCCAGGTGGGGCACGACCACGGTCAAGAGCTGCAGGATGATCGAGGCGCTGATGTAGGGCATGATTCCCAGCGCAAACACCGAGAGCCGCTCGAGCGCGCCGCCCGAGAACATATCGACCAGTCCGAGCAGGGTCCCCTTGGCGGCGGCGAAAATGGCGGCGAGCGCCGTGCTGTCAACCCCCGGGACCGGCACCTGCACCCCCACGCGGTAGACGATGAGCAGCGCGAGGGTGAACAGAATGCGGCGTTTGAGCTCGGGGATTTTGAAAATATTGACGAAACCGCCGATCATGAGGCGTCCTCGACCTTTCCGCCCGCGGCTTCGATTTTTTCACGGGCCGCGCGGCTGATGAGGGCCAGCTTGACGTGCAACGCCGGCGGGGCATCCCCGTTTCCAAGCAGCTTGATCCCGTCCCACTCCCCCTTGACGAGCCCGGCCTTGACCAGTGCCGCGTCGTCCACGACCGCCCCACCCTCGAAGCCGGTCAGGTCGCGCAGGTTGACCACGGCGATCCGCTTGCGAAAGATGTTGGTGAATCCCCGCTTCGGCAGACGCCGCTGCAGGGGCATCTGGCCGCCCTCGAAACCCGGCGGTGTCTGGCCGCCCGAGCGGGCCTTGTGCCCCTTGCTGCCACGCCCCGCCGTCTTGACCCAACCGGAGCCGGGACCACGCCCGACGCGGTGACGCTTCGTGCGGGCGTTGTCCGCCGGTTTCAGTTCATGCAGCTTCATGCCTTTTTCTCCTCGGCCGTCACCAGGTGGGATACTTTGCGGATCATCCCCCGGATCGCCGGTGTATCCGCCAGTTCAACGGTTTGGTTCAGGCGGTTCAACCCCATCCCCCGCAGCACGCGTCGGTGCCGCTCCGGTCTGCCGATCATGCTTCTGACCATTGTCACTTTCAATCGTTCGGACATGCGATTCTTCCTTCTGCGCCTGAGGCCGAGCGCCGGCTCTTGGCCCTTAGGCCACCTGATCGAGGCTCACCCCGCGGCGGGCCGCCACCTGATCCCGGCTCTCCAGCTGCTGCAGGCCCTGGACCGTCGCCCGCACCAAGTTGTGCGGGTTATGGGACCCGATGCACTTGGTGAGGATGTTCTGCACGCCGACCGCCTCCAGCACGGCCCGCACCGCACCCCCGGCGATCAGCCCCGTCCCCTGGGCTGCCGGCCGCAGCATGACCCGCCCGGCTCCGAAACGCCCCATGACTTCGAAGGGGATGGTGCCCTGGACCAGGGGCACTCTCACCATATGCTTCTTGGCCTTCTCCATGCCTTTGCGGATGGCTTCGGGCACCTCGTGGGCTTTGCCGAGTCCAAAGCCGACCGACCCTTTGCCGTCGCCGACGACGACGATGGCGCTGAAGCCGAAGCGCCGGCCGCCCTTGACCACCTTGGCCACGCGATTGATGTGGACGACCTTGTCGATCAGCTGCTGCTCGTCACTGCTCTGTTTGAACTTCAACAAGAGACTGCCTCCTTCACCTGGATGGTCCTGGCGATCCTGCGGCCCGACCGACCGTTAAAACTGCAATCCGCCCTCGCGGGCGCCATCCGACACCGCCTTGACCCGGCCGTGATACAGGAACCCGTTGCGATCGAACACCACCTTGTCGATGCCCTGGGCCTTGGCCCGCTCGGCCACGAGCTTGCCGACCGAAACGGCCCGGTCCACCTTCTTCATCCCGGTGAGCGCCGCTATCACCGCCTTCTCCCGGCTGCAGGCGGAGACCAGGGTGCAGCCCCGGGTGTCGTCGATGATCTGGGCATAGATGTGCCGGGCACTGCGGAAGACCGACAGGCGCGGGCGCTCCGGGCTGCCCCTCAGCCGCTTGCGGATGCGGGTCTTGCGTTTCACCCGCTGATCATTTTTTGTGTTCACGCCCAACCTCTCTTCCCACCTTCGTTCGATGCGGTTACTTGGTGCCGGTCTTGCCGGCTTTTTTCTGAATCCGCTCTTCGGCGTACTTGATGCCTTTGCCCTTGTAGGGTTCCGGCGGCCGCAGGCGGCGGATGGCCGCAGCCGTGCGTCCCAGCTCTTCTTTGTCGATCCCGGCGAGCTTCAGGATTGTGTTCTTTTCGACGGTCGCACTGACGCCCTCCGGCAGCTCGAACGCCTTCGGTGCGGAGAACCCCAGCTGGAACACCAGGGTGTTGCCCTTGACCTCGGCCCGGTAGCCGATTCCGTTGATCTCCAGTACGCGCTCGAACCCTTGGGAAACGCCGATGACCATGTTGGCGACCAGGCTGCGGGTCAGCCCCTGCAGCGCGCGCGAATTCTTTCCCTCAGCGGTCAGCACCACGTTCACCACCCCATTGTCGATGGTCAAATCGACCGCAGGGTGCAGCGTGCGCGCAAGCGTGCCCTTCTTGCCTTCGACGACAACCGCCCGGTCGCGGCAGGCCACCTTGGTGCCGGGAGGAATCGGAATCGGTTTCTTACCTACGCGTGACATACTTGGCTCCCTTGCTCGCCGGCCAGCGCCGGGGCATCGCCCCGCTCAGCTGACGATGCACAGAATTTCGCCGCCGAGGTTTTCCCGGCGGGCCTGCTTGTCGCTCATCACGCCCTTGGACGTGGAGAGGATGGAAACCCCCATCCCGCCCAACACGGGCTTCAGATTCTTGCTGCGGGCATAGGTCCGCCGGCCGGGTTTGCTGGCACGCGCCAGCATCCGGATCGCGCTGGTCTGGCCCTGCCCGTACTTGAGATAGACCCTCAGGATCCCCTGTTTCCCATCCTTGAGGAACTTGTAGTTCTTAATGAACCCCTCGTCCTTCAGGATACGGGCGACTTCCACTTTCAGTTTCGACCCCGGCATATCCACACTCGCAAACTTGGCCTTGGCGCCGTTGCGGATGCGGGTCAGCATGTCGGCTACTGGATCCGTCATTGACATATGCTTCTCCTATCGATTGCCTCGAGCCGGTGCCCGTCGCGCCGCGGGGCTCGTCCTCCCCGCCCCCCGGCGCCCGGGATCCGGGCGGCGGTCACCAGCTGGACTTAATCACCCCCGGGAGCTTGCCCCGCGAGGCCATGTTCCGGAAACAGATCCGGCAGACGCCGAACCGGCGCAGGTAGGCTCGCGGACGGCCGCAGATCGGGCAGCGGTTGTAGGTCCGGACCTTGAACTTGGGGGCCTGAGCTGCCTTCAGCCTGAGCGCCTTCTTTGCCACATCGTCCTCCTTCGAAACCCGGTTACGGATCAGTTGCGGAAGGGCATCCCCAACAACCGCAGGAGCTCTTTGCCTTCCTCGTCGCTGCGCGCGGTGGTCACGATGCACACGTTCAACCCCTTGATCTTGTCGATCTTGTCGTAGTCGATCTCGGGGAAAATGATGTGCTCCTTGATGCCCAGCGCGAAATTGCCCCGCCCGTCGAACGCCTTGGGGGATACCCCCCGGAAGTCCCGGACACGAGGCAACGCCACGTTCACGAGCCGTTGCAAAAAGTCATACATGCGCTCGTGGCGCAGGGTCACCATGCACCCGATGGGCATGTTTTCCCGCAGCTTGAAGGCGGCAATCGACTTCTTGGCGCGAGTGATCACCGGCTGCTGCCCCGAAATAGCCTTGAGCTCCTCGGCGGCCGTCTCCAGGATTTTGACGTTCTGGATGGCCTCACCCAAGCCCATGTTGAGCACGATCTTGGAGAGCTTCGGGACCTGCATGCGGTTGGCATACTTGAAGGCCTCGATCAGCTGGGGCACCATCTGCTTCTCGTAACGCTCTTTTAGCTTGTTCATACCGCTCCTCCGCCGGCAGTTATCACGACTCGACGGTTTCGCCGCACTTGGCGCAGGTCCGAAGCTTCTTGCCGTCTTCCAGCGCTTTGCGGGTCACCCGGGTCGCGGACATGCACCGGTTGCACATCAGCATCACGTTGCCCCAGGGAATCGGCGCCTCGCTCTCCAGAATGCCGCCCTGTCGGTTCTTGGCATTCGGCCGGGTGTGGCGCTTGATGATGTTGACCTTCTCGACCAGGACACGTTCCTTCTTGCGGATCACCTTGAGGACCTTGCCGATCTTGCCCTTGTCCTTGCCCGCGATCACTTTGACTTTGTCGTTTTTCTTGATGGCACATTTATCGAACTTCATAGACTGCCTCTCCCACCGGTAACCAGCGCCCGTGCGGACCCCTAAAGCACTTCCGGGGCCAGGGAAATGATCTTCATGAACCGCTTGTTGCGCAGCTCCCGCGCCACCGGTCCGAAAATGCGCGTGCCGATCGGCTCCTTGGCCTGGTTGATCAGCACCGCCGAATTCTCGTCAAACCGGATGTAGGACCCGTCCGCACGCCGCACTTCCTTGGTGGTTCGGACGACGACGGCCTTGAGCACATCGCCTTTCTTCACCTTGGCGTTCGGAATGGCCTCTTTCACCGAGACCACGATGATGTCGCCCACCGTGGCATAGCGCCGCCGGGAGCCCCCCAGGACCTTGATGCAGTAGAGCACCTTCGCACCGGAGTTGTCCGCGGCTTTCAATCGCGTTTCGACCTGGATCATGGGTTGCGCTCCTTAGACGGCTTTCTGGACGACCTGGCTCACGCGCCAGCGCTTGGTCCGGCTGAGCGGGCGCGACTCGGTGATCATCACCTTGTCGCCGACCTGGCAGCGGTTTTCCTCATCGTGGGCCGCGAAGGTGCTGCGGCGCGTGATGTACTTGTGGACCAGGCGGTGCTTGACCCTGCGTTCCACGGCGACGACCACCGTTTTGTCCATCTTGTTGCCAACGACGACGCCGACGACCTGCCGTTTGATTCCCCGTGCTTTCATGGTTCCCACTCATGCCTCGATTTTCTGCCGGCTCGCGGCGGCTTCCTGGATCAGCGTCAGGCACCGGGCGATCTCCTGCCGGGTCTTGCGGATACGGCTGGGGTTCTCCAGTTGCCCGATCTCGTGCTGGAAGCGCAAGTTGAAGAGCTCCTGCTTCAGGTCGGCGGCCTTGCGCTCGATCTCCTCCACCGTCAGTCCGCGGATCTCAGCGGTGTTCATTGCGCTTCGCTCCTCTCGACGAACTTCGTCTGAATCGACAGTTTGTGGGCCGCCAGTCGAAACGCCTCCATGGCGAGCGCCCGGGTCACCCCCTGCATCTCATAGAGAATACGCCCCGGCCGCACGACCGCCACCCACCCCTCGGGGGCGCCCTTGCCCTTGCCCATGCGCACCTCGGCCGGTTTCTTGGTGATCGGCTTGTCCGGGAACACCCGGATCCAGATGCGACCGCCGCGCTTGACATGGCGGGTCATCGCGATCCGCGCCGCCTCGATCTCCTTGGCATTCACCCAACCGCTGGCAGTGGCCTGCAGACCGTATTCCCCGAAGGTGAGGCTGCTGCCGCGCCGCGCCACGCCACGGATGCGGCCTTTCATCTGCTTGCGGAATTTGACTTTCTTGGGACTCAGCATCGTCACGTCTCCTGTCGATTAGCTCGCCTCGGCCACGGGCTGGTCCTTGCGCAGGATTTCCCCCTTGAAAATCGTCACCTTGACCCCTACGACCCCGTAGGTCGTCCGGGCCTCGGCCGTGCCGTAGTCGATGTCGGCACGCAGCGTGTGTAGCGGCACGCGGCCTTCGCGGTACCATTCGGTACGGGCGATTTCGGCACCGCCGAGCCGGCCGGCACAGACGATCTTGATGCCGAGCGCCCCGAAGCGCAGGGCCGACTGCACGGCGCGCTTCATCGCCCGACGGAAGGCCACCCGACGCTCCAGTTGAGAGGCCACGTTTTCGGCGACCAGCTGGGCGTCGATCTCCGGCTTGCGGACCTCCTGGATGTCGATCATCACCTCATGGGCCGTCAGTTTCTCGACTTCCTTCTTGAGCTGGGCGATTTCCGCGCCCTTCTTGCCGATGACGATGCCGGGCCGGGCCGTGTAGATCCGCAGTCGGATACGCTTGGCGGATCGTTCGATCTCGATGCGGGCCACCCCCGCATGGTCGAGCTTCTGCTTGATGAACTGGCGCAACTTGTGGTCCTCAAGGATGTAGGCGACGTAGTTCTTGCCGCCGAACCACCGGGACTCCCACGTCTTGACGATGCCCAGCCGCAATCCGATCGGGTTGACTTTCTGGCCCAAGCTCACTCCTCCTTCTATTTGGCTGACCGTTTTTCGGACAGCACCACCGTGATGTGGCAGGTCGGCTTCAGGATACGCGTCCCGCGTCCGCGGGCCTTTGTGCCCCAGCGTTTCAAAACCGGCCCGTCGTCGGCCGTCACGTTGCTCACCACGAGCTGATCCACGTCGACGCCCGGTTTCTGATCGGCGTTGGCCAAGGCGGATCGAATGGTTTTCTCCAGGTTCTTCGCAGCCCGCTGAGGCATGAACCTGAGCATGTTCAGGGCCGCGCCGACCGGTTTGCCCTTGACCGCCGCCGAGACCCGCCGCAGCTTGAGCGGGGACAGGCGGACATAGCGTAAAACGGCTTTAGCCTCCATGGCGGATCCATCCTCTTCGTTGCGGCAACCGTGTCCTCATCCGAATCACGCCGCCTTCGTTTTACGGTCGCCCGAGTGCCCGTGGAAGGTACGGGTCGGGGAGAACTCGCCCAGCTTATGCCCGACCATGTTCTCGGAGATGAACACCGGGATGAACTTGCGGCCGTTGTGCACGGCCAGGGTCAAGCCCACCATTTCCGGCACGATGACTGAGCGCCGAGACCAGGTCTTGATGACCCGGCTGCTACGGGCGTTCTGGGACTCCTGGACCTTTTTCATGAGTTTCGCATCGATGAACGGGCCTTTTTTAAGCGACCTTGCCATAACCTCTCCAGATGTCTTCGTTCCGACAGGCGCTGCGGGTCCGCCGCCGGCGTGGTGAAACTGCCGGCTTACCGGCGCCGCTTGACGATCAACCGATCGCTCGGTTTCTTCTTGCGCGTCTTGAACCCCTTGGTGGGCATGCCCCAGGGGCTGACCGGGTGGCGCCCGCCGGAGGACTTGCCTTCACCGCCCCCCATGGGGTGGTCGATCGGGTTCATGGCCACCCCGCGGGTATGGGGCCGCTTGCCCAGCCAACGCTTCCGGCCGGCCTTCCCGTAGGAGACGTTCTCGTGCTGAAGGTTGCCGACCTGCCCGACGGTGGCGCGGCAGTCGAGGAGCACCTTGCGTACCTCACCGGAGGGGAGCTTCACCAGCGCGTAGTTGCCTTCCTTGGCCATGAGCTGGGCAAAGCCCCCGGCGCTGCGCACAATCTGCCCGCCTTTGCCGAGCTTCAGCTCGATGTTGTGGACCTGGGTGCCGAGCGGCATATGGCGCAGCGGCAGGCTGTTGCCGGGCTTTATGTCCGCGCCGGGCCCGGCTTCCACCACATCGTTCACCTTGAGGTTGAGCGGCGCCAGGATGTAGCGTTTGTCGCCGTCGGCGTAGTGCAGGAGCGCAATCCGGGCGGAACGGTTCGGATCATACTCGATGGCCGCCACCCGCGCCGGGACGCCGATCTTGTCGCGCTTGAAGTCGATCATGCGATAATGTCGCTTGTGGCCGCCGCCCCGCTGCCAGGCCGTCACCCGGCCGTGGCAGTTGCGCCCGCCACTCTTGCTCAGCGGCGCGAGCAGGCTTTTTTCCGGCACCGCCCGGGTGATGTCGTCGAACGCGTCGTAGGTCTGAAACCGCCGCCCTGGGGAGGTCGGCTTGACTTTCTTGATGCCCATCGTCAGCTCCTCGGAGTATTACGCGCCTTCGAAGAAGGCGATACGCTCGCCCGGCTGCAACCGGACGATCGCTTTTTTCCAGTCGCGCCGCTTGCCGCGGATGCGCCCGCGCTGGGTGGTCTTGCCCAGCATTTGCTGGGTCCGGACGGCGGCGACGCGTACGTTGAAGCCTTGCTCCACGGCCCGTTTGATCTCGATGCGGTTGGCCCGTCGGTCCACTTCGAAGGAGACCTGGTTGTAAAGTTCCTTCTGGAGGTTGGTCTTTTCCGTGACCAGGGGCCGGATGATGATATCGGTGTGTTTCATGAGCCCAACCTCCCTGCAATGGTCTGGATGGCCGGCTGCAGGAGCACGAGCGTGTCGTATTTCAGGACGTCATAAACGTTCAGTCCCGCGCAACGCAGCACCTTAACGGCCGGCAAGTTGCGGCTGGAGCGCTCCAGCCGGTCGTCGGCCTCCGGGGTGACGATGAGGGCGCTCTTCAGCTTCAGCGCTTTCAGGGCCACGGCCACGGCCTGGGTCTTGATCTCGGCGAGATCGAACCGATCGAGCACGACGAGCGCCTGCTCCTGGAGCTTGCTGCTCAGGGCCATCCGCAATGCCAGCCGCCGCACCTTCTTGGGCACGCGGTAGTCGTACGTGCGCCCGTCGGGCCCGAAGATGACCCCCCCGCCCCGCAACAGCGGCGACTTGATGTCGCCGCGACGGGCGCGGCCCGTGCCCTTCTGCTTGTAGAGCTTGCGCGTGCTGCCGGCGACATCCCCGCGGTGCTTGACGCTCGCGCTTGCCGCGCGGCGATTGGCCAGCTGCATAATGACGACCTCGTGCAGGACGTGCCCTTTGACCGGAACGTTGAAAACCGCGTCCGGCAGCTCGACCTGCGACACCGGATGACCGTCGATGTTATGAACCGCAATCACTGCCATGTTCCTACCCCGTCAAGCGGCGCGACCGGCCGCTAGTTCTTCTTGAGGATCTTGGGCTTGCGGACCGCCACAAGCCCGGAGGCCGGGCCGGGCACGGCGCCCTTGACCATGAGCAGGTGCTCCTCCGATCGGATATCGACGATCTCGATATTCTGCATCGTCTGCCGATCGGTCCCGTAGTGCCCCGGCATCCCTTTGCCTTTGAACACCCGCGAGGGCCAGGCGCTCGACCCGATCGACCCCGGGATGCGGTGGCACTTGCTGCCATGGGTCGAGCGGCCGCCGCTGAAGCCTTCCTTCTTGATGACGCCCGAAAACCCACGCCCCTTGGTGGTGCCGCTCACGTTCACCCGCTCGCCCACACGGAAGATGCTCTCCAGGGTGATCGCCTGCCCGAGCTGGTAGTCTTCGGGGCGTTCGACCGGGAACTCCTGAAGGTGCCGAAACAGCGCCTCCCCGCTCTTGCGCAGATGCCCCTGCCGCGGCCGGTTCACCCGCTTGGCCTTGACGGCGCCGAACCCCAGCTGCAGGGCATCGTAGCCGTCCGTGGCCCGGGTCTTGATCTGGGTGATGATGCAGGGCCCCGCCTCGATCACGGTCACCGGGACAAACCGCCCGTCGGGGGCAAAAATCCCCGTCATCCCGAGTTTTTTTCCCATCAGTCCTTTGCACATAACGGCGTCTTACCTTCCTTATGCGACCGGTCTTCCGCCCCAGCGGCGGCCGCCCGGCGCTACAGCTTGATCTCGACGTCCACGCCCGGGGACAGGTCCAGCTTCATCAACGCATCCACGGTCTGCTGCGTCGGCTCCAAAATGTCGAGCAGGCGCTTGTGGGTCCGCATCTCGAACTGCTCGCGCGATTTCTTGTCCACATGCGGCGACCGCAGCACGGTGTACTTGTTGATCCGCGTCGGCAGCGGAATCGGGCCGACCACTTTCGCACCGGTCTTGACGGCCGTATCGACGATGTCGGACGCGGACTGATCAAGCAGTTTGTGGTCGTAGGCTTTGAGCCGGATTCGGATTTTGGTGTTCATGATCATGTGTCACCCATTTCACGCGTCTAAGCGATGACTTCGGAGACGACGCCGGCACCCACCGTGCGGCCGCCCTCCCGAATCGCAAAGCGCAGCTCCTTCTCCATCGCGATCGGCGTGATCAGCTCCGCGCTGATCGCCACGTTGTCCCCCGGCATCACCATCTCCACCCCTTCGGGCAGCTGCAACACCC
>JBFYWX010000333.1:0-3724 GCA_041310825.1 Desulfobacteraceae bacterium
TTGAAATCCTACCCGGCCGACAGCCCGGACATTCTCTCGCTCAAGCACACCGTCCTTTTCGGCATCAAGGGGGTGAGCGCCTACGCGGACCATGCCCAGATTCTGGGGCAGGAGGACGACACGGTGTACGCTTACGTCCAGGAAGGTCTGGCCGCCATCCAGCGCACGGATCTCAGCCTGGACCAGTGGGTGGGTCTCGCCCTCAAATGCGGGGAGGCCGCCTTGAGGGCCATGGAGCTTTTGGATGCGGGCAACACCGGCGTCTACGGCCACCCGGTGCCGACCAAGGTGCCCCTGGGGCACAAGAAGGGCAACGCCATCCTCGTATCGGGTCATGACCTCAAGGACCTCGAAGCGCTTCTGAAACAGACCGAAGGCAAGGGCATCTTTATTTACACCCACGGGGAGATGCTCCCCACCCACGGCTACCCGAAGCTAAAGCAGTATAAACATTTCTACGGCCACTACGGGACGGCCTGGCAGAATCAGATCCGGGAGTTTCCGGAGTTTCCCGGGGCGATCCTGATGACCACCAACTGCATCCAGCGGCCGAAGGACGACTACAAACAGAACATCTTCACGAGCGGTCTGGTCGGCTGGCCCGGGGTGCCGCACATATCCGACTTGAATTTCAAGCCCGTCATCGACCGGGCGCTCGCGCTGCCCGGTTTTCAGGAGGACACGAACGGCAAGGAGGTGATGGTCGGTTTTGCCCGCAACTCGGTCCTGGGGGTGGCGGACAAGGTGATCGCAGCGGTCAAGTCCGGCGCCATCCGGCACTTCTTCCTGGTGGCGGGCTGCGACGGGGCCAAGCCGGGGCGCAATTACTACACCGAGTTCGTGGAAAAGGTGCCCAAGGACTGCGTGGTGTTGACGCTCGCCTGCGGGAAGTTCCGTTTCTTCGACAAGGAGCTGGGCGACATCGGCGGCATCCCGCGCCTGCTCGATGCCGGCCAGTGCAACGATGCCTACTCGGCCGTGCAGATCGCCTCGGCCCTGGCGAAGGCCTTCAATGTCTCGGTCAACGAGCTGCCCCTGTCCTTGATCATCTCCTGGTACGAGCAGAAGGCGGTCTGCGTCCTCTTGGCCCTGTTGCACCTGGGCATCAAAAACATCCGCCTGGGCCCCTCGCTGCCGGCCTTTCTGACTCCCAATGTGCTCGACACCCTGGTCAAAAACTTCAACATCCAGCCGATCGGCACGGCGGATGGAGACCTGAAAGCCATCCTGGGGTAAAAAAAACCGGCCCGGCTTCAACAAGCCGGGCCGGCGCCAACGCGACTTGCAATCGGGCTTATCCCTTCGCTCCCAGCTTCTCCCGGATCAACCGGCACGTCTTACTTTCCGGCGCCGCGAGCATCGTGATGCCGAGGATCAGCAAGGGGATGGCAAAAACAAACCCCACCACCGGCAGGATAACCAACCCCGCCACGAAGAGCAGGGCCGAAACGATAAGGAAGACCACCCCGATGGTCCTGCTTGAGAAGCGCTCCTGTTTGCATTCGTTCGCGTTCATTGTTGTCTCCTCCCCCTTTTGCTGGCAATGCATAATTGCATCTTTAAAATCCATATCAAGTGGAAGATGGGACCGGTATTCCCATTGGTCAACACCCTACCGGCGCTAAAAACCTTGTCAGGTTCTGCACGGCCCGCCTGCAGACGAATGCGTACGGGCCCCAGGAGCGCAGCAGTTCGAAGACCACCCTGCAGGAAAAAGAATCGGTCCAAAACACCACATGGTGTGGCCATGGCGCTCTTGACACACAACTTTTTTTGGAGGATGATTTCGACTTGGCAACGATGCCTGCCGCAACCCCCATCACCAGGAGCGTATCATGGAAAAGATAGCGGAGACCACCCGGCAGACCTACGAGGGATGGGAGGAGTTTTACGCCCAAGCGGTGGACGAGAAACTCGACTTCTTCAAGATCAAGGGCCGCATCTTCGATGTCATTTACGCCCAACAGTTCGATCGGGAGTTTCTCGATGAGCTCTGCGATCTCGCGGAGAAGATCCGGCTGCTTGCCAAGACCAAGATGGGCGCCCAGAAGCTGAGCCGCCTCCTGCCCCACAAACGGGCCATGCTCTATTTCGTCCAGCCCTCCACCCGCACCTTTTTGTCCTTTCAGAACGCCTGCTTCCTCCTCGGTCTCAACGTGTCCGAAAGCCGCGGCACGAGCACCAGCTCCGAGGTCAAGGGGGAGTCGCCCGAGGACACCATCCGCACCTTCGCCAGCTACGTGGACCTCATCATTTCACGCCACCCCGAGGCCGGGTTTGCCGAGAAAACGGCCTGGGTGCTGAATCAGACCGAGCGGCCGGTGCCGGTGTTGAACGGCGGCTCCGGCCCCGACCAGCACCCGACCCAGGCCCTGCTCGATATCTACACCCTCAAGCGCGAGTTCGCCAGCATGGGCGGCATCGACGGCAAGAAAATCGCCATGGTCGGGGACTTGAAGCGCGGCCGCACGGTGCGCTCGCTCTCCTACCTGCTGAAAAACTACAAGGACGTCACCATCTACTATGTGGCGCCGGAAATCTTCCGGATGAATGAGGACATCAAGGCGTTTCTGACCAAACACGGGATCCCCTTCCACGAGACCGAGGACTTCCAGAGTGTTCTGCCCAAGGTCGACGCCATCTACATGACCCGCATCCAGAACGAATACGCCGCCGACCCCACGCGCGAGACCGAGACGTTCCCGGCGTTCCATTTTCAAAAGGAACACCTCGCGAAGATCCATGCCCATTGCGCCATCATGCACCCGCTGCCCCGGCGTTACGAGATCGAGGTCGCCGTGGACAAGGACCCGCGGGCCGCCTACTGGCGTCAGGAGCGCAACGGGATGTGGATCCGCGCCGCCCTCATCGCCCATGTGTTCCGGGTCGAGCAGGAGATTCTCTCCGAATTCGCGTGATTCCAGCAGCCGCTCCGGAGACCGAAACCGTGGTCTGCCTGTCGGTCAACCAGCGGACCCGCGGCAATGGCCGCCCCGTTATCAAGCGGGAGCGCATCGCTCGAGAAGACGTTGGAGGCCCTGACCCGGTTTCTCCAGGATGTCGGTCGCCTGGTTCGTATCGTTCTGGAAAACTTTTAGGAGATTGTCTGGGATGATTGTTTTTGCAACACTCTGGGGTGGAGCGCTTTAAAAGGGAAAAGGGACAGTGACGAGTGCGTGCGTAGAATCCAGCGTCTTAGCGGAGCTGCTGAAACTGCTCAAACTGGAGCCGATCGAGGAGAACATTTTCCGCGGCCAGAGCCAGGACTTGGGGTTCGGCAATGTCTACGGCGGGCAGGTGCTGGGGCAGGCGCTCTCGGCCGCCTACCAGACCGTGCCGCCGGAGCGCTGCGCCCACAGCCTGCATGCCTATTTTCTGCGGCCGGGCGATGTCGAGCGGCCGATCATCTATAACGTGGATTGCATCCGCGACGGCCAGAGTTTCACCACCCGCCGGGTGGTGGCGGTCCAGAGGGGCCGGGCGATCTTCAACCTGGCCGCCTCGTTCCAGATCGACGAGGAGGGGTTTGACCATCAGGACCCGCCGCCCCCCGTGCCGGGGCCGGAGGGTCTCACCTCCGAGCTCGAGTTGGTCAACCGGATCGCCGCGCAGATTCCCGCGCCCCTCCGTGAAAAGCTCCTCTGCCGGCGGCCCATCGAGGTCCGGCCGGTCAACCCCATGAACCCCTTTGCTCCGGAAAAACGGGATCCGGTCCTCTACAACT
>JBFYWX010000338.1:0-3488 GCA_041310825.1 Desulfobacteraceae bacterium
GGCGGGCTGAAGTTGTACTGCTGGCGCAAAATCTCCCGGCACGTGCGACCGCCGTCGGAGGACCACCGCAACAGGAACTCATGCGTGCGCTGCTGCTCATGTTCGTGAAACACCAAATGGATGTGCCGGATCCGCAACGGCTTGTCAAACAGCAGCCGGACTGTCTGCTGGCCGGGTCCTGAGGCCCGCCAGCCCGGTCGCACGCCGGGTTTCAAAGCCGACTCGATCGGGTGTGAGGGATCCTCGGACGTCAGTTCCGCCTGCGCCAAGTTCTCCAAGTCCAGCCAGGCTTCGGCCGGGAAGATGATCCCCTGAGCGCCCTGGGGGATTATACGTTTACGCATGTGATTGTCTCCTGTGGCTTTACTGGGTGGTCGTGGCCCGGCGGGTAGGGCCCCTGCAGGCGGGAAAGCCGCCGAAAAAAAGAGTTGCAACCGAACAGGACGTCACGGCTGGTCAGGGTAAGGGACGTCAGAGCGCATACCACAGCACCGACAAAAAGTGACAGACGGTGCCCAGAACGACAAGGAGATGCCACACGAAATGGCTGTAGCGTACCCGCTCAGCCGCATAGAATGCCAATCCACCCGTGTATGCGATGCCTCCCGCCAACAAAAGGAGAAGGCCTGGCAACGGCACTTTCAACCCGAGCGGTCGGATCGCCACGACGATCAGCCAGCCCATTGCCAGATAGAGGCCTGTCGAGACAAGGGGATTCCGCAGGGCACCCCTTATTTTCAGCGTCATCCCGAGAAGCGCCAAACTCCACACGATGCTGAAAATCGTCCAGCCCCATGCGCCGTGCAAGACGCCCAGCGTAAACGGCGTATATGTGCCTGCGATGAGGAAGAAAATCGCTACGTGGTCAAGCACCCGAAGCGCACGTTTGGCCCTGTTCTCCGGCAGAAGGTGATAGAGCGCGGATGACAGGTACATGAAAATCATTGTTCCGGCAAAGATGGCGACTCCGAGAACACGCCATAGGTCACCGGACCGCAAGGCCGAACTGAGAAGAACGGGTGTTGCGATAAAGCACGCAACCAAGGCTAAGCCGTGGCTGGCACCATTGGCGATTTCCTCCTCGAATGACTGCGGACGTTTATGCGCTGGAAGCATCTCGCTTTTACCCCATAGCCCTCCGGAATCCTGAAGGTCAAGCACTTTTGCGGACGCCGGCCCGAATAAAGCGCGAAATCAGGATGAGCTGTGAGCCACTCCCCTCGATAAGACCGGCATACTGAACTCGTGAGGTGCGGATCTTGTCGTTTTCAAACGCCTCACTCTTTTGGCCTCCGCGGCGGTGCTTGGATTTTTTTTATCCCGCTCAGGCCGCTGATGGGGGGGCCGAGGAGGGGGCGAACTCAAGAAGCGATGGGGGAATGCTTTAATTGCTGGATTCAATCGCCAGCACCGGAGGGTGGGTTGGGGTATCTGCCGCTTTTATCCGGCGAGACCAAAACACGGTTTGCACGGACCGGCGGAAACTATGGCGCCGGCCAACTCATGATCGGCACCGTGCTGATGCTGTTCTGCGGGCTGCCCGCGATGACCCGATCGCTGTAAGACACGTAGACCAGTACATTGCGCTCGCGGTCGAAGAAGCGCACGACCTGAAGGGTCTTGAACACCAGGCTGCGGTGTTCGTCGAAAACGCGTTCGCCGTCCTTGAGTTCGCCGACGATCCTGATCGGGCCGACCTGGCGGCAGGCGATGCTGGCATCGCTCGTATCCTCTGCCAGGCCCATGCCGCCTTTCACACCGCCGGTCTGGGCCCGGGAAAGGTGGCAGGCGACACCCTGGACCTTGGGGTCGTCGAAACCGTCGACCACGATCTTGTCGTTCGGCCCCAGCCATCTGAAATTCGTGCTGACCGAACCGGTCGTCCCGCGCTCGGGGCGGCTGAAAACCCACCATCCGAAGAGCCCGATGACCAGAAGGATTCCGGCGCCGGCAGCGATTGCTATTTTTTTCATGCTTATTTGCTCTTTCAAAGGGGATTGTGCGCCAAGCTGTGCAGACATTCATTCAAGGAGGTCACCCCCCGGCAGGATTTCCAAACGCCGATTGCCAGGATGAAACCGGTAAGCGCAGCCTGAGAACTTTTCCGATAACGGTTTGCGGCACAATGGCATTAACTTAACCGATCGGTTGTGCTGAGGGAAGAATTTTTTCCGGCACGGGTTTAAATCCTTACCCGCACCTGCGGCCCTGAATAGACTGAACCGCCGCCACGATGAGACCGATGACCAGGAGGATGTAAAGGGCGCCACCCATCGTGTGACCGCTGAACAACCCCAGCACCCACAAAATCAAGAGAATGACAGCTATGGTCCACAGCATGTTCGGCTCCTTTCCAAGTTGATAAGTCGCCGGGGGATGAATCGTCTCCTGAATTCAACTGACCCGAAGTGCGGATTCAGGTTGCAAAAAAAACCTCAAACCAAGACCGTCCTCCCATCCCCCCGTCGCCTTGTCTTCACTTCCCAATCCTGATTGTCGAGAGGTTCCCTATGATTCCAAAGACACTCAAAAGCCAGAGAATAACGGCAATGACCACTACCGCATTCAATATTTTCTTTATGCTGGACTGCATGGGGATGTAGTTGTTGATCACCCAGAGAATCACCCCAACGACGACCAATACGATCACCAAGTTAATCAGCGGCATGGTTTATCTCCTTTCATGCTTGGAGAGGTTCTTTCCGGCATCGCGGCAGTGATCCCGGCGAATTCAGAAATTTCCCTGATGTATTCCAGCTCCCGCCCCCCTCACCCCCCTTACTCCCGGAAACGGAAGCGAGTATGGGGGGTGAGGGGGTTTCCTCTTCGTCACAGCGGCTGTCAGGATCTTCTAAAGTCGAAAACCTGAGGCCTATTTTTTCACGATCAGGTTGTTCTTAACCGAGACGACCCCCTTGACCTCTCGGGCGATCTCACCCGCTTTGTTGATGAGCGCTTGATTATCAACGAAGCCGCTCAGTTGAACGACGCCCTTGTAGGTCTCCACGCTGATTTCGAAGGACCTGAGAAAATCATCAGCGGCCAATTGGGACTTTACCTTTGTTGTGATGACCGAATCGTCGATATATTCGCCGGTTCCTGACTGTTTCGATGTCGAGGCACAGGCTGCCACGCCGACGACCAGCACCAGCAGCAGGAAACAGCGAACCCAGGTGTTCATGTTTTTCATGACGGTTACTCCTTTTTTACGGTTTATAGGGAACAGGGTGATTAATACACAATTTCCACGATAGGGTTCGCAGGTCCGACAAGGCTTATCGCGGACCCGCTGGTCACCTCCTTTCAAAATTACGGCGTCTTTCCCCCCAGGGCCATACCCTTACACGCTTCTTCGGCCCTGAAGAACCTGGAGCACCACCACGATGACGGCGATGACCAGAAGGATGTGAATGATTCCACCCATCGCGTAGCCGCTGACCAACCCCAGCGCCCACAGAACCAACAGAATGACAGCTATTGTCCACAGC
>JBFYWX010000345.1:0-8170 GCA_041310825.1 Desulfobacteraceae bacterium
TTCTGCGGCTGTTCGGCCGAGTTCGGCGCCCCGCCCAACACCCACGTGTGCCCGGTATGCCTGGGGATGCCGGGGGTGCTGCCGGTGTTGAACCGCTCCGTCGTCGAGTGCGCCCTGCGCATGGCGCTCGCCACCGGCTGCACCATCGCACGCGAAAGCCGCTTTGCGCGCAAGAACTACTTTTACCCCGACCTGCCCAAGGGCTATCAGATCTCCCAGTACGAGCTTCCGATCGCCGAGCAGGGCCAGGTGGATGTCGAGGTGAACGGTGCCTTGCAGCGCGTCCGCATCCGCCGCATCCACATGGAGGAGGACGCCGGCAAGCTCAACCACAACCCGCACCGGCCGGTCAGCATGGTGGACCTGAATCGGGCCGGGGTGCCGCTGATCGAGATCGTGAGCGAGCCGGACATCGGCTCTCCGGAGGCCGCCGGCGCCTATCTCCGGCATCTGCGCGCGATCGTGCGCTGCCTGGACGTCTGCGACGGCAACCTCGAGGAGGGCAGCTTCCGCTGCGACGCCAATGTGTCGATCCGCCCCCGAGGGGCGACGGTGCTCGGCACTCGCACGGAGTTGAAGAACCTCAACTCGTTTCGCTTCGTCGAAAAGGCGATCGAATACGAGATCGACCGCCAGCGGGACCTCCTGCGCGATGGCGGCAGGGTCCTCCAGGAAACGCGGCTATGGGACCAGGGCCTCGGCCGAACGGTCTCCATGCGCGGCAAGGAGGAGGCCCACGACTACCGCTATTTCCCGGACCCCGACCTGCTGCCCCTCGTGATCGACGCGGGCTGGATTGCGCGGGTGCGCGCGGAGCTGCCCGAGCTGCCCGAGGCCCGCAAGGCCCGCTTTGTCTCCCAGCACGGGCTGCCGGCCTACGACGCCGGGGTCCTGACCTCGGACCGCGGGCTTTCCGACTATTTCGAGGAGTGCCTGAAACACTTCCCCGACCCCAAACCGGTCAGCAACTGGATGATGGGGCCCCTGCTCGGCCTTTTGAACGCGCAGGGACTTTCCATCGAGCAATCGCCCATCCCGGCCGGCGGTCTCGCCGCCCTGCTCACCCTCGTCGAAAACGGCGCCATCAGCGCCAAGAGCGCTAAGTCCGTCTTCGACGAGATGGCCGCCTCCGACAAGAGCGCCGCGGCCATCGTCGCCGAAAAAGACCTGGCCCAGATCAGCGACGCCGGCGCCATCGAGGCCTTGGTCCGGGAGCTCCTCGCGCGCAACCCCCGGGAGGTCGCGGCCTATCGCGGCGGCAAGACCAAGCTCATGGGTTTTTTCGTCGGCGAGGCCATGAAGGCCACCCGCGGCCAGGCCAACCCGAAAGCCGTAAACGAAATTCTCAGGAAAATGCTGGAATAAAAATCGCGGCCGGAAACCGCTCCCACAAAAACACTCCCACCGATTGGTTCTGTGAATCCGCATCCAATTATGATAGCTTACCTGCGGGAGCGGCTTCCAGCCGCGATTTTTAGAAGTGAGTTTCCAACCCAGGAGGCCTATTCTTGAATACAGCATCTGTAATGCTCAGGCTTTTCACTTTTTTTTTCATGGCGGCAGCCATGATATTGCCGCTGTCGCCGCCTCCGGCGGCAGCGGCAGCGAAAACTGTGGCGGTCGTGCCCTTCAAGATCAACGCCGAAAAGGACATGAACTACCTGCGCGACGGGGTGGTGGACATGCTGAGCTCGCGCCTGCACAAGGCCGGTGAGGTAGAGGTCCTGAACCGCCAGGTGGTCGAAAAGGCGCTCCCGCCGGGCTCCGCCGCCCTGACCGAGGAGTCCGCCCGCGACCTGGCGCGCCGGCTGGGGGCCGATTTCGTGCTCTTCGGCAGCATCACCGCCCTGGGGGGCAGCATCAGCATGGACGCCCGCATGGTGGATGCCTCCGGCGGAAGGCCGCCCCTGAGCTTCTTCGAGCAGAGCGAGGACGCCGGCGGCATCATCACCAAAATCAACGCTATGGCGGCCGACATCAACCGCGAGATGTTCGGCCGGGCCGTGGCCGCCCGTCCCGCGGCGGGAGCAGCCGCCCCGGGAGCGGCCGCCCCGCAGCCGGTGTCCCCCGACGCCCAGGCTCACCCGGAAAAGATGTTCCGCCAGCGCGGAGGGCTCGGGGGCGAGGAGGGAGGCTCGCCCTTCGTCTCCGAGGAGGGGGGGCGCGTCTTCTCGCCCCAGTTCTGGAAAAGCGCCTCGTTCAAGCAGCTTTTCAACGGAATCGCGTTAGGAGACGTGGACGGGGACGGCAAGACCGAGACCCTGATCCTCACCCCGGACAAGATCCTCGTCTTCCGCTACGACCAGCAGCGGTTCCAGCAGGTCGCCGAAATCGCGGACTTCAGCGGCAAATACTGTATCGGGATCGATGTCGCCGACATCAACGGCAACGGGATCCCGGAGATCTTCGTCATCAGCATGCCCGTGTCCCGCAGAATGATGAACTCCTTCGTGGTCGAGTGGGACGGAAAAGCCTTCCGCACCATCACCGACAACCTCTCCTATTTCTTCCGGGTGGTCGACCTGCCGGCCCGGGGCAAACTCCTCATCGGCCAGGAGCACCGCTCCGGCAATCCGTTTGCCGGCCGTATTTCGGAAATGATCTGGCGCAACGGTCGCTACGAACCGGACACGGAGGTGCGGGCCGGGGCCACCAACGCGCTCGGTCTCACCATCGCCGACGCCCTGGAAAAAGGCACCGAGAACGCCGTCGCCTACGACAGCCTGGACCACATCCGCGTCTTCGACCCCGCTGGCCAGCAGCTGTGGAAAAGCGCCGACCGCTACGGCGGCAGCTCCCTCTTTTATTCCGGAAACATTACCGACCAGGGTGAAATCGAAAACCCCATTTATCTCCCCATGCGCCTGCTGACGTCGCGCTCCGCGAAGGACGACAAGACCGTGGTGATGGCGGTCAAGAACTTCGATATCGCCGGCCGCAAGCTCGAAAAGTTCAGGAGCTACAACGAGAGTCAAGTCATCTCCTTCTTCTGGGACGGCCTGGGGCTCTCCCCCGAGTGGAAGACGCGCAAGATCTCCGGCTACATGCGCGACTTCGCCGTGGGCGACTTCAACAACGACGGCGCGGAGGAGATCGTCTGCGCCGTCATTCTCGAGGAGGGCCGGATGATCACCACGACCCCCAAGAGCACGGTGATCGCCTTCGAGATGGTTAAATAAAGGATTGGTGTTTGGTTGTTGGTGGGTGGAGGAGTGTCTCCTGAGATGTGCGGGGTTTTATGCCGTTTGTACGGTTTGACGAGCTGCGGATTTTCAAGGCTGCAGAGATGTTTGCCGACGAAATCTGGAGCGTCGTAGATGGCTGGGATGCGTTCGCCAAGCTCACGATTGGAAAGCAGCTTGTAAGGTCCGCCGACAGTATCGGTGCCAACATCGCAGAGGGCTCCGGGCGGGGAGCGACCAAAGACAACCAGCGATTTGTGCGCATGGCGCGCGGCTCTCTGAATGAGACCAAATACTGGTTGCGCAGAGCGTCGGCAAGGAAGTTGATCGACCAAAATCAAATGTTTGAACTAAATGGAACCATTGAAACGATGGGGCTGAGCCTAAACGCATATCTGAAATCCTTGGATCCATCAAAGCATTCAAAAAACACCTCAGAATCCTCACTAAACCGCTGAATACTTCTCTCCCCAAACACTATCTACCAAACACTAAAAACTTTCTCCCTTACTAAAAAGAAACCCCGGTGCTTTCGCACCGGGGTTTCTTTTTAGGAAAAGTCGGGCAGGTCGGCGTTTTAGAGCGTCAAGTCAGCTTAGAAGTTGATCTGCCACTTGGCGCCGGCATAGAACTGGCTGCCCTGGTCGTTGCCAGCGGTATCGTCCATGAAGTCGATGTAGCCGAGTTCAGGCACCAGGAACACGCCCGGGGCCAGCGTCAAGACCACCTGGCCGTAGGCTTCCCAGGACTCGTCCTCGTCAGTTCCCGAAACGTCGGGTTCGTCGCTGCGGTAGCCGGCACCGACCTCGAAATTGACGGTGTCGCTGAACTTCAGGCCGGCAACCAGCATGGCCATCATGCTCGTGCTGTCGTCGACATCAGAATCGCCCCGGAGGATGGCGCTGCTGGAAAGAGAGGCATTGCGGCCGGAGGCCCAACCCGCGTTGGCCCAGTTCACGCCCCAGGAAAACTGGCCGCCGATCCGGAAGGCGCCGATGTTGGCCATGCCGCCGAGACCGAGAACATAGGAATAGATGTCCAGGTCATCATCAAGGGCGCTGGTGTCCTCGCTGACTTTGAAGTATTGGAAACCGGCGAAGGGGCGCAGGTAGAAGGCGTCCATCTTCAGGGTGTAGGCCGCTTCCATCTTCGGGATGTTCCAGTCGAGGTCGCTGCCGGCCGGGTTGATCCCCGAGCCGCCGGGAACGTTCAGGGCGTTGGTGATCAGAGCCAGCTCGAGGGCGCCGATGTTGAGCCCCAGCATGGACGGGCGGCGGCCGTAGAAGTTGCCGATGCCGAGCAGGCCGGCGTCACTGTCGAATATCTGGCCGGAGATGAACTCCGTGACCGGGGAGTAGTCTTTCCCGACCTTCAGGGTGGCGTTGTCGGCGAACTTCCAGGTGCCGAAGGCACGGCGGGTGTTGACCCCGCCGTCCCCGCCGTCGCCGCCGTTGGTGGCGGTCAGGGCGAGCTCGATGAAGCCGCCGACCTTGTCGGCCTTTACGCGGGCGCCCACACGGGAGTTGCCCTGGAAATTCCACTGCAGACCCCAGTCGTCGTCATCACCCGGGCCGTCCAGAACGCCCTGGCGGTTGAAGTCGCCGTAATCCCGGTCCACATAAAAGGTGGCCATACGCTGGCTGCCGAAGAAGGACCACTCGGCGGCCATGGCCGGTGCGGCGAACAGCAGAACAAGCAGAACCGCAATTAGTTTCTTCATCTCTTCAATCCTCCTTAACGATTGAAAAACGGGTTTTTGCCAAGCCTAACAATTTCCTGCCGTGTGCCCGACTCTCCCTTGCCCCCTCCTTATCAATATCAATTAGGAGGGGATGCGTGGACCTTGAACCATGCAAGCCTAAGAACATGACCCACCGTCCGCACATTAGAAGAGATCTTAGTCCGGGGTGCTTTTTAAGTCAAGCGGAAATTTGGTGAAGAGGGCCCGAGGGGCCAAGGGGTCAAGGGTCCGAGGGGATTGGAAAATGTTGCAGTGAAAAAGGATAGGAGGATAGGAGGCTGGGAAGCTATGAGGCTAAAAAAAAAGGCCTCAGCCACAAACCTCCCCGGCTTCCTATCCTCCCAGCTTCCCATCTGCCTATCCTCCCATCCTCCTAGCCTCCTAGCCTCCTAGCCTCCCAGCCGCGATTCCTACGTTCGCTTAAACGCCCGCTCGATCACTCCCAGATCGTAGCGCACCCAGGTGGGCCGGCCGTGGGGGCAGTGGGAGAAGTTCGCGCAGCCGTCCATCTGCCGGAGCAGGGCCGTCATCTGCGGGGCCGTCAGGGCCTGGCCGGCACGGATGGCCGCATGGCAGGCCGCGATATGGCGCAAGCGCTCCCGGAGATCGGGTGCGGCCGAGGCTCCCTCTACCGCGGCGGCCGCCGCGGCCAGCTCGACGATGAGCGGCGCCACCTCGCGGCCGGCGAGCGCGGCCGGTACCGATTTGACCACCACCGTGCTGCCGCCGAAGGGCTCGACCTCGAAGCCGGCCTCCGCAAGGGCGGCGATGCACCCTTCCAGGGCCCGGGCCTCCCGGAAACCGAGTTCCACGGTCTCGGGCACGAGCAGAACCTGGGAGCCGCCGCCCTCCCCGCGGCCGAGCTGCTCGAAGAGGATGCGCTCGTGGGCCGCGTGCTGGTCGATCAGGACGAGCCCGTCCTCGGCCTCGCAGAGAATGTAGGCGTTCTTCAGCTGCCCGATCACCCGCATCCCTGAAAAGCCGCGCTTCTCCCAGATTTCGGTCTGGAGGCGGGAGGCTTGAGGTTGGAAGTGGGAGGTTAGAGGCGGAAGGTTGGAGGTTGGAGGTTGGAGGCGGGAGGCAGAAGATGATGAGGGAGAGGTTTGCGGGAGGGGCTCCCGGCCTTCGTAGCCTGTACTTCGGCGGAGTAGGCTCCAGCCGCGATCGTCAGGGCTGAAAACACCCTCGGAAGACGTCCCTTCCGGAAATACCCTCTTCTCCTCCCTCACCTGATTGGTTTCCGGCGCCCTCTGCCGGAAACCAGGCCGGTCCGTGTCGTAGAGGGTCTGGGCCACGGCGCGGCGCACGGCCTCGTGGACGCTGTTCGCGCGGGCGAAGCGCACCTCGGTCTTGGCCGGGTGCACGTTCACGTCCACCTGCTCGAAGGGCAAGCCGATGAAAAGCACCGCGAGCGGGAACTGCCCCTTCACCAGGCGCTGGGTGTAGCCCTGGAACAGAGCGTGCTGGACCAGCCGGTCGCGCACGAGCCGCTGGTTGACGAAAACGAAGACGGCCGCCGCCGACCGGCGGTGCACCCGCGGGCTCGAGACCCACCCGCCGACCGTGACCGCCTCCAGGTCGAGTGCGACCGGATGCAGGTCGCTTCGCAGGCCGAGGCCGAGAACCCCGGCGGCGCGGTCGAAGGGGTCGGCGGCGGGCAGGTCCTTGACGATCCGCCCGTTGTGGGCGAGGCGGAACTGCACCCGGGGCCAGGCGAGCGCGAGACCCGAGACGATGTCGGCGATGTGGGCCATCTCGGTGCCGACCGATTTCAAGAACTTGCGCCGGGCGGGGGTGTTGAAGAAGAGATCGCGCACCGTCACCATGGTGCCCGGGGCGGCGCCGGTCTCCGCCACGCTCTGGATCCTGCCCCCCTCGATGAGGATCTCGGTCCCGGCGGCGGCGGCCGGCTCCCGGGTCACCAGCGAAAAGCGCGAGACTGCGGCGATGCTCGGCAGGGCCTCGCCGCGGAACCCCAGCGTGCCGATGCGGAAGAGGTCCTCGTCCGTGGCGAGCTTGCTCGTGGCGTAGCGTTCGACGGAAAGCAAGGCATCATCGCGCGCCATGCCGGCCCCGTTGTCCGACACTCGCAGGAGCGCGCGGCCGCCCTCCTCGATGTCGATCAGGATGCGCGTGGCTCCGGCATCGAGCGCGTTTTCCACCAGCTCCTTCACGGCCGAGGCCGGCCGCTCCACCACCTCGCCCGCGGCGATTTTGTTCGACAGTATTTCCGGCAGGATCCGCACGCGGGGCATGGGAGTGTCTCCTATGGAATGAGCCCATCCCCTTTTCAAGGGGCCAAGGAGGCTAATAGTTCTGGGCTCCAGAAGGGGCCGAGGGGTCCAAGGGGTCGAGTGAACTGCAATACCGCCCAACCTTGAACCCATCTTCTTGTCCTTCACGACTCAACGATTCCTTTAGGCTGGAATCACGGGAGAAAAAAGAACTCCATAGCGTCAGAATTAGGGAGGCCACTTTCGCGATGCGTGCAGCACACGAAGGATTTGAACGGCATTGTCCCTCACCCGGTAGGGCAGGATGAATGGGGTTCCGTCGATGACCAGCTCACGCGTGCCCGGAACCCGACCAGCCCGGCCAGCACCGGGGTGCTCGGCAAGCACTTGGACAGCCTCCAGTATTCGCTTGGCTGTCTTTCGGGCAGCTTCGGGTTTGTCGCGCGCGATAAAATCGATCGCCTCTTCGAGATCGATCCAGGCAAGTCGGACCCACTCAATCTTCATTCACACCCCACTTGGCCAGGCTCTTCCTCATCTGTTTCGACGTCGCGAACTTGCCCTCATCCGCCTCCTCGATCCCCTGCAGAATAGCTTCGATCTGCCACTGTTGCTCGCTGACGTAGGCCTCGATCGCCTCGGCCGCCAGGAAGGACTTGGAACGGTTCAGGGCTTTGGCCAGCAGGTCCATTTTTTGGGCCGTTTCCGGTGTCAGGCGGGCGGAGACGCTTGCTGTTTTCATTTTTTACTCCTTATGCAGACAATGTATACTATGTATTAATAGATTTACTGATGATCTAAGTCAACCGACTTTTTGCAGAGCACAGAAAAATCCCCGGCTGAAAGCCGCGGATTTTTACAAGGCCGGCCGGCGCCGGTGGAAATCGGTCGACTGCTCGAAGGCGTGCGCCACCCGCAGGAGCATCTCCTCGTTGAAGTGCCGGCCCATCAGCTGCAGGCCGATAGGGAGCCCTTTGCCGGAAAAACCGCAGGGGACCGAAAGCGCGGGGATG